>JBOFIQ010000045.1:0-4091 GCA_051650245.1 Propionibacteriaceae bacterium
ATGTACATAATGAAACTTTATTTATGACTCACGCTCAGGAACCTGAGCCATGCCATGACGTTCCGCTTTGCGCGAAGTAAATAGGCTTGCCACCGTTGTCACCACGAGAGTCATCACGATCACTCCAAGAGATATGCCCGTGGAGATTTCCAGATGCAGCCAGCCATAGTGCGAGGCCGCATGCAGGATGAGCTTAATTCCGATGAAACCTAGGATAAGAGCCAGCCCTACCGATAAATAGACCAACTTTTGCAACGCTTGCCCCAAGAGGAAGTACAACTGGCGAAGCCCCAAGAGCGCAAAGACCGTCGCCATGAAGACCAGATATGGCTCCTGGGTGAGCCCATAGATCGCTGGAATCGAATCAAGGGCAAACATGATGTCAGTACTACCCAGCGCAGCAATGACCAAGGCCATTGGAGTAAAGACGCGAGCACCGTTGAGCATGACGGTCTGCTTCGTACCGTGGTACTGATCCGTTGTTGGTAATACCCGCTTCACCAGACGCATAAAGAGCGACTGTGTAAGTTCCTCAGTTTCATCATCACGATCAAGATAATCCTTCATCAGCTTGGCTGCTGTGAGGATGAGGAAGGCACCAAAAACAAAGAAGGCCCAGGCCCAGGCTTCGATGATGGCAGCCCCCAACGCGATGAAGATACCGCGGAAAACAAGCGCCAACACAATCCCAATAGTCAAGGCATAATTCTGATACTTACGCGGCACATGGAAACCAGCCATGATGAGCAAAAAGACAAAGAGGTTATCGACCGACAAGCTGTATTCGGTAATCCAGCCAGCAAGGAACTCCCCTGCGTAACGGCGTCCGCTAATAAACCACAGCCCCGTAGCAAAACCAAGAGCAGCGACGACCACGCCAATGATGACGACGGCTGATTCCTTCGTCGATGGCTCATGAGGGCGTCGGCCCAGAATCAAAATGTCAATGAAGAGTACGACAGCAAGCAAGGCAATACTGATGCCCCACACCCAAGGGGTAACGTGCACGAAGAGATCCTTTCACTGTTTGAAGGTCTCTTCACCGGCTGGCCTGATGACCGGAGCCATGCGGCTCGTGATGACGATCGATCAGTAAGGAATACTCCCCTTCATCTCTCACTATAGCAAAATGTGAGCTAGGTAACTGTTACTTCGTTGCTTCCACCATCTGCCGCAGCTCCTTCTTCAGGTCGCTGACCTCATCACGAATCCGGGCCGCTACCTCGAACTGTAACTCTGCGGCAGCTTGGTGCATCTGTGCAGTCAGATCTTCGATCAAACTGGCTAGCTCATGCTGTGGCAGCTCTACCTTCTTCGCTGCCTTACCGGCTGGCTGCACCGCCTGCGATAGCAAGGCGCTAGTGTCGGCATCTTCACGAGCCAACATGTCACTGAGATCAGCGATCTTCTTACGTAGCGGCTGCGGATCAATACCATGCTCCGTGTTGTACGCTACCTGCCGCTCACGACGACGGTTCGTCTCATCAATAGCCTTGGCCATGGAATCGGTGATCCGGTCCGCATACATATGGACCTGTCCGCCAACGTTACGAGCCGCACGACCAATCGTCTGGATTAGTGAGCGTTCTGAGCGCAAGAAGCCTTCTTTATCGGCATCAAGGATCGCCACGAGCGAAACTTCGGGTAGGTCCAGGCCTTCCCGAAGTAGGTTGATCCCCACGAGAACGTCGTACTCCCCCAGCCGAAGCTCACGCAATAGCTCCACCCGTTTGAGGGTGTCTATTTCAGAGTGAAGATAGCGCGTGCGGATACCGGCTTCCAGCAGATAATCAGTGAGATCTTCGGACATCTTCTTGGTCAAAGTAGTGACGAGAACTCGTTCATTTTTCTCAGTCCGCAGGCGGATCTGGGCAATGAGGTCATCGATCTGACCTTGCGTAGGCTTGACGATGATCTCAGGATCTACCAGCCCCGTAGGACGGATCAGCTGCTCAACATAGCCATCTGAACGGTCCATCTCGTAATGTCCCGGTGTCGCCGAAAGATAGACCGTCTGCCCAATCCGATCAACGAATTCGTTAAATCGCAATGGTCGATTATCCATGGCGCTTGGCAGGCGGAAGCCATGATCGACCAGCGTGCGCTTACGCGACATATCGCCTTCATACATGCCCCCGATCTGCGGCACCGTGACATGCGATTCATCCACGACAAGCACGAAATCCTCGGGGAAGTAATCAACTAAACAGTTCGGTGGGCTACCCGCCTCACGCCCATCAAGATGACGAGAGTAGTTCTCGATGCCTGAGCACAGGCCAATCTGACGCATCATCTCGATGTCGTAGGTTGTGCGCATACGTAACCGCTGGGCTTCCAGGAGCTTATTTTGCTGCTCCAATACTGCAAGCCGTTCCTCTAGCTCCTGTTCGATCCGCCCAATGGCTTGTTCTAGCCGTTCAGCACCAGTGGCATAGTGCGTCGCCGGGAAGATCATCATGGACTGGTCTTGGGAAAAGATCTGCCCCGTCAGCGGCTGTAGTGTCGAGAGTGCGTCAATCTCATCGCCAAAGAACTCAATCCGCCACGCGAGTTCCTCATACATCGGGAATACTTCGAGTGTGTCCCCTCGCACTCGGAACGTACCCCGAGTACCAGCAATGTCATTGCGCGAATACTGAATATCGACAAGCTGATGAAGCAGTTTGTCTCGATCAATCTGCTGTCCAACATGGAGTGGAATCATCTGATCGACCCACTCCTGCGGTGTACCCAGACCATAGATCGCGGACACAGTAGCCACAACGATGACATCACGACGGGTCAGCAAAGAGTAGGTAGCCCGGTGGCGCAACCGCTCGACTTCCTCATTGAGCGAGGAGTCTTTTTCGATGAACGTATCGGTCTGCGGAATGTAGGCCTCAGGCTGGTAGTAGTCGTAGTACGAAACAAAATACTCAACAGCATTATCAGGAAAGAAGTTTTTTAACTCATTACAGAATTGAGCAGCCAATGTCTTGTTCGGCTGCATCACCAACATGGGCCGCTGCAACCGCTCCGCTAGCCACGCAATCGTGGCCGTCTTTCCCGTACCCGTTGCACCCAGGAGCACGATGTCTTGTTCGCCCGCATTAATCCGACGCTCCAACTCCGCAATAGCTGCTGGCTGATCGCCGCCTGGCTCAAAGTCAGCATGAACCTTAAGCGGGGCGACAGTACGCTGGAGTTCGTGGAGAGGACGCATGTCTCAAGATTACGGGTGACCACCGACATTTTCTCGTCACTGCTCACCGCCAAGGAACTGCGTATCGAGGTAACGGTGCTCAATCAGAGACCAAGCACGCTCAATCTCGGCTAAAAGCCCGGCTCGATCAGCATTATTGTTAATGACGATGGTGGCTGCGTCAAGGCGCTGCTGACGTGATGCCTGCGCTGCGATTCGCGCCTGTGCTTGTTCACGAGTGAGTTGATTACGCTCCATCAAGCGAGCGCATTGCACCGCAGGATCAATATCGACAACAACTACTTCGTCAAAATCATGTTCTTGGTGGGTCTCTACCAAAAGCGGAATCACGTGCACGATGATGTCGAAATCTTGATTTTGCGCCTCGACTTCATGAGCACGAGCTAGTACTAATGGGTGCACAATGGCATTGAGGTCTGCCCGCGCAGCAGCATCACTGAAAACGAGTGCCCCCAATGCCTGACGATTCAACGCACCGTGAGCATCAAGAATCGTCGGACCGAAACGCGCCGCTATAGCGGCTAACCCGGCAGTCCCAGGGGCAACGACATCGCGGGCAAGAAGATCAGCATCAATGAGGAGTGCCCCACGCTTGGCAAATTCATTTGCCACCGTGGTTTTCCCAGAAGCGATCCCTCCTGTTAATCCCACACGCACCATGATCTTTACCCTAGCAGGGGCACTTCGGCGCGGCCCCACATAGACCGCGCCGAAGGCTGCTTAGATCAGCACCTGGACCGTGAGCAGCAGCCCGCCAAAGACCAAGACGAAGACCACCATCGGCCACACGAAACGTAGCCAGTGAGAGAACTTCATATCGAGCATTTGCAGCGTAGCCATAACTAAACCAGTTGGCGCGAGGTACAACATCGCGTACTAACCCCACTGG
>JBOFIQ010000046.1:0-3046 GCA_051650245.1 Propionibacteriaceae bacterium
GACCGCCACTGTTGTATCGCTGCTTAGCGGGTGCGCTTGTTACTACGGAAATAGCCGTAGAGGAACAACGTCAGTAACGAGCCGCCGATAGCCAGAATCCAGGTTCGCAGGCTAAAGAAGGAAGCGCTGTACCAGCCCAGCAGATGTGAGCCGAGCCAGCCACCCAACATCGAACCGATGATGCCAAGGCCGAGGCTCTTGAGCCAGCCACCGTTAAGCGGCGGGTTCGGCATAAGTTTGCGGGCAATGCCGCCAGCGATAAGGCCGACTAAAAGGAACGCGATGATGCTCATGACATAACTGTACGTCGCGCCCGGCTCAATCTGGTGCGGCAAAGACGATATCCGGGGTAAGTCAGGGTTTCCTCAGGGGCTGTGGGGTTACAGCACTACTCACCGCTCAAAGGTGGTGTCGCGTCCAAGAACAGGTAGGCTTTGCAGGGCTATGTCAGACTCCCTTTTCGATGCTTTCTTTGCCGATCAACAGCGCCCTCACACGAGTGCGGCGCAGTTGCCGACGACGGCACTTCCCCCGGTCGAGACCGGCATTGATCTGGTGGAAGGACTGAACCCGCCCCAGCGCGAGGCAGTGCTCCACCACGGTTCGCCGGTCCTCGTCGTTGCTGGCGCTGGCTCGGGCAAGACGCGGGTTCTGACTCGTCGTATTGCGTATTTGGTCGCGCAGCGCGGCGTACACCCTGGCTCCATTTTGGCTATTACCTTCACAAATAAAGCTGCTGCTGAGATGCGTGAGCGCGTGATGGAGATCGTCGGGAACCGCGCCAAGCTGATGTGGGTCTCAACCTTCCATAGCGCGTGTGTGCGGATTCTGCGCAGCGAAATCCACCGCTTTGGTATTCCCAAGTCATTCTCGATCTATGACGACACTGACGCTAAACGGCTGATGACGCTAGTACTCAAAGAACATGGCCTCGACCCTAAGCAGTTCCAGCCCCGGACAGTGCTCAACTGGATCAGTAATTGCAAGAACGATCTGATTGGCGTCGAGAAGGCTCAGGCGCAGGCGGTATCGCCCAATGAGAAGGTCTACGCCGAGTGCTACCAGGACTATCAGGAGCGGTTAAAGCGAGCCGCTGCCTTGGACTTCGACGACATCATCATGATGACGGTGAGGGTGCTCCAGGAATTTCCTGAGGTCCGGGAGCAATATCGTCGGCGCTTCCGGCATGTCCTCGTCGATGAGTATCAAGACACCAACCACGCTCAGTACATGGTGATCCGCGAGCTATGCGGCGTCTTACCCCCACGCGGCGACGGGGCGCCCGTGATGACACCGCCAGAACTCATGGTGGTGGGCGACTCCGATCAGTCGATCTATGCCTTCCGGGGCGCGACGATTCGCAATATCCTCGATTTTGAGCAGGATTTCCCCGGCGCAAAGACCATCATGTTGGAACAGAACTATCGCTCGACGCAGACGGTTTTGAGCGCGGCCAATGCAGTGATTAGTCGTAACCCCGACCGTCCGGCAAAACGGCTCTGGTCCGATGCGGGCGATGGCGAACAGATCATCGGCTACGTTGCCGATACTGATCGTGATGAGGCCCAATTCATCGCTGAAGAGATCGATGCTCTCGCAGACGCAGGCACATCTAGTTATGGCGATATTGCCGTGTTCTACCGCACTAACGTGCAGTCACGAGTCTTTGAAGAAATCTTCGTCAGAACGGGAATGCCGTATCGGATCGTCGGTGGAATGCGCTTCTACGAGCGTAAAGAGATCCGCGACGCGATCAGCTACCTGCGCGCTATCGCCAACCGCGACGATGATGTCTCGGTTCGACGGATTTTCAACGTGCCCAAGCGGGGGCTCGGCGACAAAGCCGAGGGGGCTGTCGAGCAGTTTGCGTTAGAGCAGCGGATCAGCTTTGGTGCTGCGCTAAAACGGGCTGATGAGATTCCAGGCTTAGCGAGCCGATCACGCTCGCAATTGGCTGCCTTCAACTACGTCTTAGAACAGCATGAGCTGATGGTCGCTGAGGGGATTCCAGCGGACAAAATCGTCACCTCGATTCTGGACAAGTCAGGGTATTTAGCTGAGTTGCAGGCCTCAACCGACCCTCAAGACGAGACCCGTATCGAGAACCTCGTCGAATTGGTTTCAGTCGCAGGTGAGTTCGTCGCTAGCGCCCAAGCCGTCGATCTTGCCACTGGCGAAGTCGAGAACGACGATCACGACGAACGAGGCCTGGAATTGAGCATGGCCGCTCCTGAGCCAGATGATTCCTTGCCAGCATTCTTAGAGCGCATTGCGTTAGTCGCAGATTCTGATTCCCTGCCCGAAGATGGCGACGGGGTCGTGACACTCATGACGTTACATACGGCGAAGGGCTTGGAGTTCGACACGGTCTTTCTCAGCGGTCTTGAAGATGGTGTGTTCCCGCACCTACGCACATTCGATGACCAGCAGGAATTAGAAGAAGAACGACGGCTGGCATATGTCGGCATTACCCGTGCCCGTCAGCGTCTCTACCTCACCCGGGCTGCTTCGCGTGCCTCATGGGGAGCACCGATGTATAACCCGCCGTCACGTTTCCTCGACGAGATTCCCGACCAACTCCTGGACTGGCGTCGCAAGGGTGGCCCGATCGGTACGTGGGCTTCTACGACGGCAACCCGACAAGGCATGACGCGACACGCCACACAGAACTGGGCTAATCAGGATTACGGCAACGAACCGGCGGGGCGCACCTTCGGCTCCGGCGCGCCTAAACCCCCATCGCCATCAGCGCTGGCAGCGGGGGACCGGGTCTTGCACGCGACATTCGGTATGGGCACGGTGGTAGCGACGGCAGGCGCAGGCGACAAGGCCACAGCCGATATCGATTTTGGCTCTGGAGGGACCAAACGCTTCCTCATTGCGCGCTCGCCATTGGAAAAGTTGTGAAACTCACACACCCACTGGCCCGACTAGCACCGATAGTAGGTGCCGAGTAGGGTAAAGGCCGTGGAGATCAATGCGCCTATTCGAGTTGTTGTAGCCAAGCCTGGGCTTGACGGTCATGATCGCGGTGCCAAGGTTGTTG
>JBOFIQ010000047.1:0-4140 GCA_051650245.1 Propionibacteriaceae bacterium
ACCATGAGCGACCCAGTTCCCGCAACCGTTCGTCGGGCTCGGGTAGGGATACTTCCCCGCAGCAGTACGCGGAAATCGCCCAGTCCCAGGGACGTTGCATGATCTGAGGTCTCAGCAAGATCGTTCAAGACGCCATAGACCTGAGCCAGATCAGCGGATGTTTCTGGAGTCACGCTCATAAGCGCTGTGAGTAACGAACGGCAATGAGTAAGCCAATCGGTAAGACTATGCGTAGTGTGGGTGAAACTAATGGATTCACCCAACACCGTCATGATGTCAGCAAGTGCGCCGATCAAGGGCACGTCCTGGGCGCTGATGTCATCGAGGGGTAGCGCGCGACCAACACTGGTATGGATAGTTTCGTCGAGTGCGATGCCAGCAATGAGACGATCGATGCCAGCAGACCAGGTATTTTGCTCAGTTGTCAGTCCAAAAAGCTGACAATGATGCTGGTTAATGCCCCAGCGGATCTGAGCCATCGTGATGAGCTCTTCCATACGGTGAAGGCTGTCATGGGTCCAGCCAAAACGAGCCATTACGACCGGTTGTGAGAGCAATGACAGCATCTCGGAGGTATCTGCACGAGTGGTGGCGAGGACGAGTAACTCGTCAAGAAGCGTAAATACCGGGTTTGGCTGGTGAGGGTCTGGTACAGCAAGGCGTACCCGCAACTGTGCTGCAGGTGAGGCAAGATCTTGTTCTATGGCGAAGGCTGAGGGGAGACGTGGTGCGAAGCTGGCGATATCAGCACAGTGCACGACGATATCGCGAGGTTCAAGATCGGGTCGTTCAGTCAAAATGCGCAGCAAAGCGTCACGTAACACGTCAACTTGGCGATCTTGCCCGTAGCACTCGTGCACCGTCACGCGTGGTTTCCAGTGATGTGGTTGAACTAACTGTCGTGGCGATGCTGTTGAGAGAGAGGACCATTGCTGCTGTAGTTCGCGCTCTGCGCTGCCGAAGGCGTCACACTGCTCTAAGGAAAGTCCACGAAGTTGCGTGCTCAGTAGATAGACCGCAATATCGTGATGTGTTCCAAGTGCCTCGATGATTTCTCGATCAGCTATCGCAAAAGAGTCCTGCACAATGATGGCAAGTTGCTGGGGTAGCCCCGATACTGGCCGCGCACGTAACTCAGTAAGTAACGACTGGTGATGAGCGACTGGATCAGTGCCAAACTGAGCAAGAAGAACTCGCCATAACTCTGCTTGCCATTGATCTTGAGTATCGTCAGTATTTTTTCCTTCGGCCCACTGGGCGAGAAGATCGGGACAATCTCGTAGATAACGACGGTATTGCTGTGCGAGGAAGCGAGCTCGATACATTCGACGTCCAGGACGGGCCGTGGAATCTGCTGAATCTGGGTAGTACGTCATGAGCTGGCGTGCCCAATCCTGATGGCGGCAGTCATCGAGGGCTTGAGCGATCTGCCACGCAAGCTGCCGAGCCTGCCAAGGCCGGCGGTAGTAGGGCTCCCCGGTAAGCATCTCGTCAAGCTGCGGTAGCCAAGATGAGATCGTGGGGAACGCAATACCAGCGCTAACGCCATCTCCGGTGCCAGAAGTGCCGAGATGACGTGCGAGTTCTTGGCTAAGGACTCGCCCCATCCCAGCATCAGGAACAATGACGAGGTCGTGTGCAAAGGGATCCTGGCGCGCTGAAGATAGGCGCTGTGCCAGATCGCTGGCGATCTGCGGCACCTGGGCAGCAAGAACAAGCTGAACCCCAGAACTCTTATGCGGCAATGACATAAGCAACACTCTAGGAGGTTGCACTGACATTGTGTTCAGTTGTGAGCGTCTGATCGAAAATGTCAGTGTTGCCTTATAGCCTGGCAGGGTGCCAGATGCAGAGGAACTCTTGACCGCGCTCGATCCAGAGCAGCGTCGCGTTGCGACCACGTTAGATGGACCAGTGGTGGTGCTCGCTGGCGCTGGTACAGGCAAGACCCGAGCGATCACGCATCGAATTGCGTACGCCTGCGCGACTCGGCGCTACATCCCGCGTGCGACGTTAGCTGTCACTTTCACCACGAGAGCAGCCGGAGAGTTGAGAGGGCGGCTGCGAGAGCTTGGCGTGGTGGGAGTACAGGCCAGGACTTTTCACTCAGCGGCGCTGCGCCAGGCCCAGTATTTTTGGCCGCGTGCTTTCGGTGCTGAACTTCCCAGAATTGCCGAGAATCGGATGGCACTCGTCGCCGAGGCGGCACATCGAGTTCGAGTGCCAGTAGATACTCCTACCTTGCGGGATTTGGTGGGGGAGATCAGTTGGGCCAAGGTATCTAACGTCACGATGGATCAGTACGCTGCCATGGCGCGTAAACAGGGACGAGCAGTAGCCAGCGCTGATCCAGAAACCGTGGCTCGTATTTTCACCCATTACGAAGAGGCAAAACGAGAGCGCGGCGTTATCGATTTCGATGACATCTTGCTCTGCAATGCTGCGTTACTTGCAGAGCGCGATGATGTTGCTGCAGAAGTCCGGCGTACATACCGCTACTTTGTCGTTGACGAATACCAAGATGTCTCACCATTACAAGAAACAGTGCTTCGGCTCTGGCTAGGGGACCGTCGAGATATCTGTGTCGTAGGTGATCCAGCCCAAACTATTCACAGTTTTGCCGGCGCGCGCAGCAGCTATCTCACGGGCTTTACCCAGCGTTATCCAGAGGCTACGCGGATCACGTTAGTTCGTGATTATCGTTCCACCCCTCAGATCGTGGCACTTGCTAATGGCGTGATGCAGCGGCAAAAAGAACGTGTCATGTTGGAGTCAATGTTGGCTTCTGGTGCTGCTCCGATATTTACTGAATACGGTAATGAAGCTGACGAAGCCGAGGGAATTGCTCGGTGGTTAGAGCAACAGCACAGTAACGGCATTGATTACCGTGAGATGGCCGTGCTCTTTCGAATCAATGCCCAGTCACCGGCG
The DNA here is from genome assembly GCA_051650245.1 of Propionibacteriaceae bacterium. Classification (GTDB taxonomy): domain Bacteria; phylum Actinomycetota; class Actinomycetes; order Propionibacteriales; family Propionibacteriaceae; genus JBOFIQ01. The sequence continues at coordinate 2,932 of JBOFIQ010000047.1, forward strand.
CTCGAAGCAGCACTGACTGCGCGCGATATCCCGTATCTCATTCGTGGAGCTGAACGCTTCTATGAGCGCGCTGAAGTGCGCCGAGCATTGGCGACGTTACATGCAATCGTAAAAAAGGAGCTACCTCACGCTGATCCGCTGGCGTCATTCCGGGAAGCCTTAATTTCATGTGGCTGGCAGGAAGATGCACCAAAATCAGCAGGATCTGCGCGAGAACGGTGGGAATCACTGGCTGCATTGATGGCGATGGCAGAAGATCTCATGACTATTCCCGAAGATGTCGTGGAAACAGAGCCGCCGACATTGGCCGAACTCGTGGCAGAACTCGATCAACGTGCTGAATCACAACATGCGCCGGTTGCGCAAGGAGTCACACTCTCGACGATGCATTCGGCAAAGGGTCTGGAATGGGATGCTGTGGCATTATTCGGTATCCATGAGGGCAGCGTGCCGTTCGTTTTGGCAACCTCTCCTGCGAGTATCGATGAAGAACGTCGGTTGCTCTATGTCGGGATCACTCGTGCAAAACACCAGCTATCGGTGAGCTGGTCGCGTGGGAAAAACGGCTCACATGGCTCACGGGGTGCCTCACGATTTCTTGACGGCTTAACATCGACGATCACTCGCCAAGGTGCTCGTACAGCGAAGGCAAAATCGACGATTTTAGCGGCGACATGTCGCGTGTGTAGCGTGCGGTTACATGATGCTGCTGAGCGTAAACTCGGGCGACATCTTGACTGCGAATCTTCATACGATGAAGTTGTCTATGATCAGCTCCGCCAGTGGCGTAAAGCCACAGCGACTGAAGCGAAGCTTCCGGCTTACTGCATTTTTACTGATGCCACGCTGCTCGCCATTGCTGAGGCTGAGCCGTGTACAGAGCTGGAACTCCTCAAGATTTCTGGCGTTGGTAAATCGAAGCTCATCAAATATGGGCATGAGGTCTTGCAGATCACACGTCGATAACAATCAAAGTACCTTGTCAAAAATAAGTTGCATCAAGTTTTTGTCATGTGAAAGGCTTAGGGCATCGCTTCGCGATAGCTTTCATTGCCATACGCAATTAGACCAAGAGGAGGGGAACACCATGAACAATGTCACGAGCACCTTGCTGGCTACTGTGGTATCCCCTCGGTGCTTGCCGTTGTATGGAATGCAGCAGTCGTCGGTCCATCAGGGAGCACATACAGCGCTCTATGCCGAGCTGAA
>JBOFIQ010000048.1:0-4353 GCA_051650245.1 Propionibacteriaceae bacterium
AACAGAAGACGAGTAACCCGGATCAGTAGCGTAACCAGCAGCGTGTACCTCACGGATGAACTGGTCAGCATCGTTGGAGTAGTTAAAGGCATTGGCATAACGTGAGTTCACATTGAGGAAGTTGCCGTAGTCCTCGAAGCTGCGCTGCGGGGAGTTGTAGTGGCGGAACTTCGCGTAGACAGTGACCCAACCGTTGTAGTACTCCTTGGTCGGCCAATCGGAGCAGCTATCGGTGTAAGGCGAGGTGATGACACCGCCGAAGCACTTAATGCCGAAGTAGTTATTGTCATTGACGGCGAGGCCAGACTGACCCCAGCCAGATTCAAGGATCGACTGCGCAAGGGCAACCGACGCGGGGACACCAAATGCACGCTCAACAGCCTGCGCATCAGAGATGTGGGCGGCGATGTAGTCGTTGCGGTAATCGGCATGGGCCGCCGACGTTGCCATCGGCGTCGTTATCACGAGGTAGCCGACGACAAGCGTGGCAGTCGCGAGAAGCGAGGCCAGCGAGCGGCGGATCGTGCGGGTAATTGAAGTAGTCACGTATTCAGCTTGCGAGGTAGAGCACAACCCCAGCGAGTGAACTCTCAGCACTTCGTTGAGACTTCTTGGGTTCATGGTTGAGACTTTGAGAAACCGAACTACAGCACTGTAATTTTTGTGAAATCTCTCGATCATCATGCCGGAACCCCTTATGTATAAGGGATTGAGAGGAAGCTGAGGGGCTGCTGAGAACAGCCTGAGGGGAAGCTCGAAAGTAGTTTCAAGCGAAACTACATGTGGTTGAGACTAATTTTGCTCAACCATCGAGTCGAACTTGAGAGTTAGCCTTGGGGCCCGGTGATCGGCAGGCTAAAGGTAAAGCTTGATCCAGGTCCGGTGGCGACAGAAATCGTGCCGTGATGGGCTTTTACGATGCTGGCAGCGATAGACAAACCTAGCCCTACGGAACCAGCCTCGCTGCTCGTGCGACCTTGATCGCCACGGGTAAAACGTTCAAAAATCGTCTCCACGAGTTCTTCTGGGATACCTGGGCCATTGTCTGCGACGGTGATGACGGCAGCCTGTGAGGTGAGTCGCAAGGTCGTGGTTACTACGGTTCCAGCAGGGGTATGTACCCGGGAGTTCGTTAACAGATTCAGTATCACTTGGTAAAGGCGTTGATGGTCGGCGCGGATCGTGACCGGGACCAGCGGAAGGTCAAGTTTCCAGTGGTGCTGTGGTCCAGCAACGCGCGCATCGGTCACAGCATTGAGCAGCATCTCCGTGACATTGACGTTGCTGAACTCAAGACTGGGACGAGAGTCGAGACGAGCCAGAAGCAATAGGTCCTCAATGAGCGTCGACATCCGGCGGGATTCGGCATCAATCCGGCTGATAGCGAATTGTGTTTCGCTGGGCAGGTTTGCGCCATATTTCATCGTGATCTCAGCGTAACCACGGATAGCCGCCAGAGGATTACGAAGTTCGTGGGAGGCATCGGCAACGAAGCGCCGTAACGTCGCCGCAGAGTGGTCACGTTCGGTGATGGCATCTTCGACGTGGCCCAACATGGTATTGAAGGCACTAGCTACTTGGTGCACCTCATCTTGGACCTGAGTTTCTGGAACCCGCAATTCACGCAAGTTCGCTGTATGGCTCACCAAATCAGTCTTGGTGACTTCGTGCGCAGATTTGGCTAAATCAGTGAGCGGATTAATCCCTCGGGCAACGATGCGGCGGATATTCCAGATCCCGTAGCTGGTGCCGATGGCGATCAGTCCAGCAAAGAGCGTCATGAGACCGAGGATCGTGAGTCGAATTGGTCGAAGTGATTGTGCTTCGATAGCAAAGCGCTGGCCGGGAGTTTCAGATTCGCGCAGATGAGGTAAATCACTTGCAGCGTCAATGGCAATAACGCGGTAGTGGGCGCCGAACTCAGCGATATAGATGTCATGCTTTTCCCCGTCACGAGGGACGGAGAGGAGCAACTGCACCGTTTCTTCGCTTAGCGGTTCTAGCTGCCCTGCATCTCCCATGCGAATCGCGGATAACAGATCATCACGGCTAAGAACAGAAAGGGAGCCAAGAGGGAGCCACGAACGAAGCCCAAAGGCTTTTGGGCGAGTGGTGGTTCCGGGAAGGGGGCTGGGGCCGGTACTGATGTGCTGGCCGGGGACGGTTGTTGTTCCTGGCTCGGTCGAGGGCCATGGTGAGTTCGTCGGACGCTGCCAGGTTAGCGAGCCCCAATCCAACCGCAACGCGATACTGAGGCTGTTATCAACGTCGCGGAATAGGGCTTGTTGGGTAACAAATAGCGTCGCCGCACCAAGCATGAGCGAGCTGATGATGAACAAAACAGTGATGCGCCGGGCGATACGTCCGCCGAGCGAGCCGAGGCACTGCGTTCGTGCAGTGGCGGAGCGTTGGTGCATGGCCTCGGTAGTCCTTATTAGTCGTCAGTATGTGGTGGACGCAATACATAACCAGCACCACGAACGGTGTGGATTAGCGGCTGACGCCCAGCGTCGATCTTCTTGCGCAAATACGAGATATAGAGTTCGACGACGTTGGCCTGCCCGCCAAAATCGTAATGCCACACTCGATCAAGGATTTGCGCTTTTGATAGTACGCGGCGCGGGTTGCGCATGAGGTAGCGCAGCAATTCGTATTCGGTAGCAGTGAGCTGGATGATGGCTCCGGCACGCATTACCTCATGGGATTCCTCGTCAAGGGTGAGATCGCCGACCGTGAGCAGCGGGCGTGATTTTGCCTGACTAATTCCCGAGCGGCGCAGTAGCGAGCAGAGCCGTGCGATGACTTCTTCGAGGGAGAATGGCTTGGTGACGTAATCATCACCGCCAGCGGTCAGGCCATGGATACGGTCTTCGACGGAATCTTTCGCCGTTAAGAAGATGACGGGTACGTCGGGTAAGGTCACGCGAATCTCACGCAAGATCTCGATGCCATCCATATCGGGCAGCATCATGTCGAGCACGATGGCATCAGGCTGGAACTCGATGGCCTTGGCAATAGCGTCAGCGCCCCTTGCCGCAGTAGCAACCGACCATCCCTCATAACGCATGGCTAAGCTGAGCAGCTCCGTGAGGCTCCGTTCGTCATCAACGGCCAAGATTCGGATCGGGGAACCGTCGGGCCGGGTGACGCGGGGCTGAGTAGGGGCAGTCATAACTCCATCTTGTCAAAGGTTCGCCTGCTGCACTGGCAGTCTTACCCCGCTCATCCTGTGAGCTTGCTATTTATCGTGCCCTGCGCCTCTACAGTGAAGCTATGACGATCCGGTGTGCCCTCGCTCAAATTCGTTCAGGTGCTGACGTCACAATGAACCTCGTGACGATCACGGAGGCCTCACGGCGCGCGGCTGCTCGCGGAGCGCAGGTGGTGGTCTTTCCAGAGGCGGCTATGTCGCAGCAGGTGTCGCAGTTGGCAGATATTGCTGAACCGCTCGATGGTTTCTTCGCCACCGCAATCCGTAGCCTAGCCCGCGAGCTGGGCGTCGTACTCGTTGTCGGTTTCTGGGAACGGCTCGATCCAGGAGGTGTGGGAACCGGTCCTGCTATTGCCAATACCTTGATCATTACCGATGGCAGCACGGTGGATACCTCCTACCGCAAGATCCATACCTATGATGCGTTTGGCTACCGGGAGTCAGATCAAATCTGCGCTGGCCGCGAACTGGTGACTGTCGATGTATGTGGGGGACGGCTCGGCTTTGCTACTTGCTATGACCTGCGTTTTCCTGAGCAGTTTCAACAACTTGGCCGGCGCGGTGCGGAACTAATCGTGGTACCGGCTTCTTGGGGCGCTGGGCCACTAAAGCGTGAGCAGTTCCAGACGTTGGTGCGGGCGCGGGCTTTAGATGGGCAGTGTTTTCTTGCTGCATGCGATCAAGCCTGGACTGAAGGCACCGGGGCTGAGCCGCTCGGGGTTGGGGCATCGGCATTGGTATCTCCCTTTGGAGAGGTGCTGGTAGAAGCGGGAGAGGAGCCAGAACTGCTCATTGCAGACTGCGATCTCGATGTGGTGGCACGGGCACGGGCGGTATTACCCCTTTTTGGTGCCGACAACCCTGGGGCAAACCCTGAAGATTCCCTCAAAGTTGAGTGAGGTCGACTCAACTTACTTGAACTGTTCTCCATGACCTGTCATAGTTGAGTCTGTTCCACTCAACTATGGAGGTAACTCACATGGCTCGTTCAGTCGGTATCGACCTCGGCACAACGAACTCTTGCGTCGCAGTTCTTGAGGGCGGCGAACCAACCGTCATTTCTAATGAGCAAGGCGCTCGTACTACACCGTCCGTCGTCGCTTTCGGCTCCAACGGCGAGCCCTTGGTTGGCGACGTCGCCA
>JBOFIQ010000049.1:0-10513 GCA_051650245.1 Propionibacteriaceae bacterium
CCATCCACGATGGTCAAGCAGGCGCTGCAGCTCGATTGTCACCGCATCGTGTGCTTCAGACATGGAGCCTTGCACCGAGAGATCTACTTCTTGTCCTAGCGGTACACCAGCAAAAATGCTGTGGAGCAAAGCCTGCTCATGAGGAGCCGTGGCAAGCTCTGGGCGCAGCAACTGGACCCGCATATTTTTCTCGTCATCAGCGTAAATCTTGATCGCTCCACGCACGGCAAGGTCTACCAACGTCGCAGAGGTATCCCGAATATCGACAATGCTGTCATCGAGCATGCCTGCCTCGCCCGGAGTAACACCTCGAGGGGGTGAAAAACATACCGGAATCGTTGGCTTATTGTCGCGGCCAATGGTGTACCCCTGATCTGCCGCTGGAGCGACGCCGGGAGGAACACCCAAGAAGCGCTCATCGCGACCACGACGACGCTTCCACCATGCCCCAGTGATGAACGATCCAATAGCGGTAATGACCGTGCCAATACCAGCAATAGTAAATTTCTTGGTAGCAGCAGTAGAGGCGCTGTCAGCAAGGTGAACGCTGGTATCCATCCCCTCACGTTTCGGGAAAGTAACACCACCTGACATGGCATTGCTACCGCCAGCCACATCTTTGGCGGAGAACCCGACCGATGTGTCACTGAGCTTCATCGAGCCACAGAACTTACCTGAGTTCTTCTCCCCCACTTTGCAGCTTGGCTCACCTACCGGGCCCGATGGAGTACGCAGCGTGATCGTCGCTGACGTGGTCTTGTTGATATCGGCTGGAACAAAGTCAATGAATGCAACAGCCTGTCCATTTTCCTCAGTGATAAGCCCCTTGACATCATAGGTCAGGGTGTAGGTAATGACCTGAGCTGGCACTGTGGATTTTGCTGAACCGATCTTGTACTCCACGCCCTTGAGGTTCTTGTCAGACGAGCTGGTGACCGTCTTCGTCGTATAGTCAGTGACCGTACCTGCCACATCGGCGCTCACCGACTGCATGGTGACGTCGTAGGTTCGCACCTTACTCGGATCTTTCGACCACGATTCCTGAATCGGTAACCACCGGGTAATGCCGTGGTGAGAACTACTTGAACCGAAGTTGTAGGTCAGTTCCTCAACCACATGTACCGTGCCATCATCTTGCACCTCATAGAGCGCATTCCACGTACTGATCGTCGTATCCGCTGAGTAGGCAGCCTGCGCTGGCGTAATTGCTACACCACCTGCGATCACCGCCAGGAAAAAAGCTGCAATCAGGCTCGCAATCCGCTTCATGCCCTATTCCCCCGCTTCACTGAATCTGACATCGCCCGCTGTGCCTCACGGTTATGCTCACGCTCCATGAGTGTTTGACGCTTGTCCCATTCCCGCTTACCGGTGGCGAGCGCCAATTCGACCTTGGCGTAGCCGTCGCTAAAATACACCGACAACGGAACCAACGTCACACCCTTGGACTCAGTCTCACGAAAGAGCTTGGCGATCTCTTGCTTATGGAGCAGGAGCTTGCGAGTACGTCGGGCCGTGTGATTGGTCCACGTGCCATGCTCATATTCGGGGATATGGGCATTGCGCAAGTAGACCTCACCATCATCGACGGTGGCGAACGCATCTTGGAGCGAGCAACGTCCTTGGCGAAGCGATTTCACTTCAGTTCCTTGTAGGACGAGCCCGGCCTCGAAGGTTGCCCCGATCTGATAATCGTGTCGGGCCTTCTTGTTTTGGGCGACGAGTTTGCGCCCCTTCTCACGTGGCATAGCTCTATTCTGTCAAAGTCTGGTGGCACTATCGAGGCAAATACGTAACGCCCCCGCAAAAGCAGGGGCGTTAGGCAGTTTTGTTACGGCATATAGGGCACAGGATCGGTCATTGTGCCGTTGTTGAACAACATGAAATGTAGATGGCAGCCAGTAGACCACCCCGTCGTTCCGACGTAGGCAATGACGTCGCCTTGATTAACGTAGGTACCAACGCCAACTGCATAGCTTTGGAGATGGGCAAAACCTGTGGTGATGTAGGAACCGTTGATCCGGCCGTTGTCCATCATCAGGTAGTTGCCGCCACCGCCGCCGTCCCAGAACTGCTTGGTGACAGTGCCCGAAGCTGGTGCGCGTACTGCCGTGCCACAGCCTGCGGCAATATCTTGTCCGTTGTGGAGCGCAGAGAATGATCCAGTGACTGGATCAAGACGCCAACCGTAGGCGGACGTAAGCGGACCATTGACAGGCCACATTAGGCCCCATGAGGATGTCGCATCCGAAACAGCTGGTGGAACCACTGGATCTGGTGCTATCACTGGATGAGAAGGAGCTTTTTCGAGCTGGCGTAGACGTTCAGCTTCCTGCGCGGCGATACGTTCCTTGATCTGCTGTTCAAGTTGAGCAGACTGAGCCTGCTGCTGCGACAACAGTTGCTGAGCCTGGCTCACTGCCTCATTAGCCTGAGTATCAGCCTGGTCTGCCTGCTTGGATGCCGAATCAAGACGCGCTTGCGTTGTGACGGCTGCCTCTTCAGCAGCCTTAGACGCAGCAAGCGCCTGAGCCGAATCTTGCTCAGCCTTCGTTGCCTGCTGTTCAAGTTCAGTTTGATGCTTCTCTGCAGTTTCTAGACGCTGCTGGGCATCATGGAGGTCATTGAGCTTGCCGCCTTGAACTTCAAAGACCTGCGCCGTCCAGCGCATCCGATCTTGAAGGTTCGACACGCTCGTTGCCTGCGCCACGATAGCTACCGACATCAATGGCGTCTGCCCACTATAAATAGCACGGGCGATACCACCATTGCGCTTGACCTGGGTCTCAACCTCAGCCTTGCCACGCGCGGCGTCATCCTTGGCTTTCGCGAGCTCAGCTTTTGCAGTGGCGAGCTTGGCTTGTGCCTCGAGATGAGCGGTATTCGCTTGCTCGCGTCCTGCTTGCGCTTTAGCGAGTTCCGCCTGCGCTAGGCCTAGAGCGGTATGCGCCTGGTCCTTAGCTGCCTGCGCAGCAATGACATGCTGCTTGAGCGTATCGATGGTTTGCTGTTGCGCTGTAATCGCCGCATCGACAGTAGCCTTATCAGACTCATCATCAGCAATAGCGATTGATCCGCCGCTCAAAGCAACAGCCAGAGCGACGCCAACCGTCATCGCCGTCAATGAGAACCGGGCAGAAAGTCCATTGGTCTTTCCACGCCGGGCTGCCCGTGAGGGCTGGGGAAGTGCCCGGGTCATGCGTGACCTTTCGTAAGGAAGTACTTAACCTATTTAAACACGCAAATACTTACGTGTCGCGAGCAACGTCGGAACAATCGACAACAAAATTCCAACGATGGCTACCCCGCCGACGGCGACCCAGGTCTCCGGCCAGCCAATCCATGCGCCAAGACCGTTAAGCGATACCTGAGCCTTACGCACGATGACGAAGTAGACAGTGCCAGCCAAAGTAGCGCTGGCCAACAAAATGCCAAGCACACCTGCGAAGAGTGACTCCAACAAGAACGGCATCATGATGTAGGTGTTGCTAGCGCCCACCAAACGCATAATGCCCAATTCTCGACGTCGCGCATGGGCTGCCATCTGAATGGTGTTCGTAATCTGAAGAGCTGCCGCAACCAACAACAGAATCGATGCTGCGATGGTGGCCCACTTTGCCAAGTTCAGCCAGCGGAATAGCGGATCGAGAATCTTGTGCAGATCCATCACGAAGTCAACGCCACGCAGACCTGCGACAGAGTCGGCAACGCTTTGATACTGTTCTGCATCCTTGAGCTTGACCCGGTATGACTCAGGCATCTGCTCTTTGGTCAACGTATCGGCAAGCGGTGAGTTCTTGTAGACGGACTGGAACTCGGTGTATGCATCGGCCTTGGACTCGTAGTACACCTCGGCAACGTTAGGATTCTGCCGCAGCGTTTGCTCAACAGCCTTCTTCTCCGCATCGGTGACGTCTTGTCCAGCGTCGCAGCCAGCGCCCTTCGATTCGGTATTGCACAGGTAGACCGTGACCTCAATCTTGTCGTACCAATGCCCCTTGAACTTCTCGACCTGCTGCGTCGCCAGCAAACCAGTTCCAAAGAGGGCTAGGGAAACCCACATTGTGACGATAACGGCAATCGTCATCGACGCGTTACGGCGCAGACCGGACCACGTTTCTTTCCACGTATGGCGCATGTTCTTCTCCTCGTCGTAGGTCTAGCGTCAGGAGACGCCGTAGACGCCCTTGGTCTGGTCGCGAACAATCTCGCCACTATCGAGTTCAATGACACGCTTGCGCATCTGGTCAACGATCGTCGAATCATGGGTAGCCATGATGACAGTCGTGCCGGACTTATTGATGCGATCAAGCAGCTTCATGATGCCGACCGAGGTGGCCGGATCAAGGTTGCCTGTGGGCTCGTCAGCAATAAGGATCTTGGGACGGTTCACGAATGCTCGCGCAATCGCCACGCGCTGCTGCTCACCACCAGAAAGTTCTTCGGGGAGACGATCGCCCTTACCTTCAAGACCAACCAGCTCAAGGGTCTCAGGCAAAATCCGCTTGATCTCCGAGGTTGGCTTGCCAATAACCTGAAGCGCGAAAGCGACGTTTTCTGTCACTGTCTTGCCCGGAAGCAAACGGAAGTCTTGGAAAACCGTGCCGATCTGACGGCGCAGTGCCGGCACCTGCCAACTATGCAACCGGTTCAAGTCCTTGCCCAAGACGTAGACCGTTCCCTTACTCGGGCGGTACTCACGCAAGACAAGGCGCAGGAAGGTCGACTTTCCCGAGCCGGAAGAGCCGACGAGAAAGACGAACTCGCCCTTCTCAATCTCAACAGACGCGTTGCGCAGAGCTGGGCGCGACGTTCCGTCGTACTGCTTGGTCACATCGTCAAATCGAATCACAAGACCCGATTTTACCTGTTTCTCAGGAAGTTACCGAACTCAGGCGTGCACCGGCGCGCCGTCTGACGATTACTCCCCTGCCATTTCCTCGCTTCGGCGCCAGCGGATACCGGCATCGATAAAGCCATCAATATCACCGTCAAATACGGCGTCAGTGTTTCCGGTTTCGTGGTTAGTGCGCAGATCTTTCACCATCTGGTAAGGGTGAATGACGTAAGAACGCATCTGTGAGCCCCAGGAGTTTCCGCCATCCCCCTTGAGCGCATTAAGGTCGTTTTGACGTTCCTCACGCGCTTTTTCCAAGAGTCGTGATTGCAACACCGCCATCGCCGCAACTTTATTTTGCAACCGCGACTTTTCGTTCTGACACGTCACCACAACCCCTGTTGGCAGATGCGTAATGCGCACCGCCGAGTCTGTGGTGTTGACGCTTTGCCCGCCAGGACCAGATGAACGGAAAACGTCGATACGAAGATCACTTTCAGGGATCTCAATATGGTCGGCTTCCTCCGTCACTGGCAGCACCTCGACGCCGGCAAAGGACGTCTGGCGGCGACCTTGGTTATCGAACGGCGAGATACGCACCAAACGATGAGTTCCCTGCTCGACTGAGAAAATGCCGTAGGCGTAGGGAGCTTTCACTGTAAATGTTGCCGATTTGATACCGGCTTCTTCGGCGTAGCTGATGTCATAGACGTCGTAGGAGTATCCCTTGTGTTCGCAGTAGCGGGTGTACATCCGCAACAACATCTCAGCAAAATCTGCAGCATCGACGCCACCGGCTTCAGACCGGATCGTGATAAGCGCATCACGGCTGTCGTACTCCCCCGATAGCAGCGTGCGAATCTCCAAAGCCGCAATATCGGCACGCAGTAGTTCACGTTCCTTATCTACCTCGGCAAAACTGGCAGCATCGGCTTCTTGCTCGGCAAGCTCAACCAAGACCTGAATATCGTCAAGGCGGGAGGCGAGCTGCTCTATTTTATCTACCTCTGCCTGAACCCGGGACAATCGGGATGTGACCCGCTGCGCGTTCGCTTGGTCATTCCAAAGGTCGGGCGCCCCGGCTTGTTCTTCAAGCTCTGCGATCTCGGCTTTCATGGCCTCAATATCGATCACAGCAGTGATCGATGACATCGAGCGTTCAAGCGCGGCAAATTCTGCAGAATAATCGGTGACCATGACAGGCGAGTCTACCGGTTTGGTCCTAGTCTTGGGCTATGACGACAACTGTACTTGCCCTCGATATCGGTGGAACGAAGATTGCTGGTGCTGTGGTGACTGATTCTGGCGAGATCCTGGCCCAAGCATACGCACCCACACAGTCTGTCGTGGCGGGGAACCCTCGTTGCGGCGATGAGGTCTTTAGCGCTGTTGAGTTCGTGGTGGACGAGTTGCTGACATGCCCTGCATTACCAGCTCACTGTGCTGTCGGAATCGGCTCGGCTGGCCCAATCGAGCTTGCTGAAGGCACGATATCACCAGTCAATATTCCAGGCTGGCGCCAGTTCCCCATTGTGGAACGAGTATCGGCAGCAGTCGCGGCACGCACGGGTCACCACCCGCAGAAGGTCACATTGCTCGGCGATGGCCACGCTGTTGCTCTGGGCGAATGGTGGCGTGGTGCAGCTCAGGGCAGTACCAGTGCAATTGGCTGCATTACTTCGACAGGTGTTGGCGCTGGTGTTGTTATTGATGGAGTCGCTTACCAAGGACGTAGCGGCAATGCCGTTCATATGGGACACCAGGTCGTGGAAGTTACCCAACCTGAACTGTGCGCTTGTGGCAGCTACGGCTGTGTCGAGGCCTACGCCAGCGGTACGGCTATGGTCCGTCGAGCCAAGCAGCGCGGCTGGAGTGGCCAATCCATGCCTGAGTTAGCCCAAGCCGCCCGCGATAAAGATCCACTAGCGCTTGCCATCATCGATGAAGGAATGACAGCACTTGCCGCTGGCTTAGCCGGGCTCGCCACCACCTTCGATATTCCACTTGTTGTCGTGGGCGGCGGTGTCTCAAAAGCGGGCGATGTCATCTTTGACCCGCTCAAACGTCACTTTGCCCGCTTCACCAAGCTCAACTACATCACCGATGCTGAGATTCGCCCAGCCCAGCTTGATAATGCCGGACTGTTGGGAGCAGCGAAAGCTGCACTGGATTGCTAATCGACGACGTCAGCAAGCATGCCATCGAGCGCGGCCAAGACCACTTCGGTGACCTCTGTGAGATCCATGCCCTTATCGACGGCCCGAAAACCACCCGCCACCAGCGACGTCGTCAACGATGCTTGCAACTCAGGAAAGGGAACGCCCAAGCGACGCCACTCCACCATGACGACGTTATCCATCCCCCGGTGAGCTTCGCGTAGCGTCGCGGCAACCGACGGTGAAAGTTGGACCTGCGACGCCATCATCATGAGATTGCCATGTTTACCCGAGGCTGCTTGCGCCAAGTTGGTGTCAACAAAGACACGCAAACGATCTGCCGGGTCAGCTACTTCGCTCAACGCTTCGGCAACGGCAGCGGTCCATGATGGCAGCACCTTACCGATGACATGCGCATAGAGATCTCCTACGCTCTCGACATAGCGGTAGAGCGAATTGCGAGCGATACCCGCACGTTCAGTTACCGCTGCAGCAGTCAAGCCCCGCAGCCCCTCCGTGCGCAAAATATCGTCCGCGGCATCGACCAAGGCCGTGAGCTTTTGCTCATGGTGCTCCTTGACCGTAGGTGCGTCAATTTTGGGCATAGCGTCCAGTGTAGTGAGAAGTCTGGGCTAGCTGTCACCTGACCTGCCCGTTAACGCAAGAAAAACTATTGCGCCAGATTACGCCAGGGCTGACTAAACTAAGACACGATAGGGAAAGGACCCCCATGGGCGAGCTAAAGACAACGATCCGCGAAGATCTCACCACCGCAATGAAAGCACGCGATGCTATGACCACTTCTGTGCTTCGCATGGCAATGACTGCCATCAGCAATGCAGAAGTTTCTGGCAAGGAGCAGCGCGAGCTCTCTGCTGCCGAAGAACTGGCTGTCATGCGTAGCCAGGTTTCATCGCGCAAGGATTCAGCGGAGGCCTACATTGCTGGCAACCGTCCAGAGCTTGCTGAGAAGGAACTTGCCGAGGTAGCCATCTTGGAGCGTTATCTCCCGGCTCCTCTTGATCCGGCTGCACTTACCGCCATCGTGACGGAGGAAATCACCGCATTGGGCGAGCCTGCCACGATGCGGCATATGGGCGCACTGGTGAAGGCCGTGACAGCCCGCGTCGATGGTCGCGCTACCGGCGGCGAAATTGCGGCTTTGGTCAAGGCTGCTCTCACCGCGTGAGCACTCCACCAACATCAGTTGCCGATTCGAAAGCTCCTGCTGGGAGCTTTCGAATCGGCAGCATCGCGTCCATCCCTCTTTATCTTTCCTCGATGTGGCCTTTTGCTGCCATTGCTCTGTTTGCGCTCGCGACAACGATGTTGCGACCAGTCATGGGCGTCAATTTTGATCAGAAATATCTCCTTGCGCTCTCTGGCGCGCTCGTATTGAGCCTCTTTCTTGCTGTGCTCTTGCATGAGTTTTCTCATGCTCTGGTTGCACGCTGGTGTGGTCTGCGCGTCCACCACATCACCTTGACGCCGTTAGGCGGCTATACCTACGCCACGACCTATGCCCCAACTCCAGCCACGACGGCCCTTGTCGGTATTGCTGGCCCGGCTGCGAATGTCGCGCTGTGGCTCCTTGCCCTCCCGCTTGCCAATCTCATGCCAAGCCAAGGCTGGTACCTACTCGTCGCTAATTTTGCCCTGGTCAATAAGTGGTTGGCGCTATTCAATCTTCTTCCCGGCCTCCCCCTCGATGGCGGGCATCTCACTACCGCAGCAGTCTGGGCCGTAACGAAGAGCCATACTCGCGGTCTACGCGCTGGCCTTTGGGCTGGCCGGTTCATCGCCGTAGCAACGATGATCTACTTCGCACTCACACCCGTTTCAGGTAATTTCTCTGTTCTCGACGTCATCTGGACGGCGATGATCGGATGGTTCATGTGGCAAGCTACTGCACAGCTTGCCCGCCAAATCCGAACCCGGGAATTACTCGACACCATTTCTGCCGCTGGTCTTTCGCGTCCCGCTATTGTCGTGGGCCAGAGCACTTTCCTCGCTGACGCCTATCAGTCCGCCCCGGATCTACGCACCACGTTACTGGTATGGGACGGCAGCACCATCTTGGGTTGGGTTCCCCCAGTTGTCCTCGATCAGGATGCTGCGAACTCTCGCGTGGATACGCTCATGCAGCCGTGCGACGGTACTGTTTTTGACGTCACGCTCACGACCCCCGTCACCGACTTAGCGATCGGGATGGCAATGGAGCAGACCCCGGCTCTTGCCTTGCGCTTACCTTCTGGCGAGCCACGGCTCCTCGCACTCGTCGACGTCGATGCCGTTGGACTACGTCAGGCGAAATCAGCAGCCTCGCTACAGCAATAAGAATGGGATCACCATGATCTTGACGATCATGGCAACCGGATATGCCGTCGCGTAGCCCAGCGATACTTGAGAATCGTGGTGTGTCCGCTCGTTAGCAGTTGCGAGGACAGCGGGCTGGGTTTGGGCACCTGCCATGAGGCCTGCAAGATAGGCGCCATTAACCCCTGCCATCTGCTTGCCCACGACGTAGAGCAGCCCTGCATAGATCGAGGTCACAATGATCGCAAGGCCTGCAATCTTGGCGCCTTCAGGAGATTGAATCGCTTTCACGAAAGGCCCACCGGCACGGCCACCGGCAAATGCCAAGAAGATCAAGAGCCCAAAATGGCTCAGAGCATCGGCTGCTTGAGCCGGTAACGTCCAGATCAGTGGACCAGTACGGCGCACACGACCAAGAATCATGCCGATGATGAGCGGGCCAGCAGCAGAACCTAATGCGAACTTGCTCCCCATTGGTAGCGGGATTGCGATGCTGCCAATGATGAGCGCAATAGCTAATCCAGTAGCAAGACCGATGGCATTGATATCGGCAGAGGCATGTTCGGAGTCCCCTAAGAACTCGACGATCTCGCTCATCCGAGAGCGCGGAGCAGCAACACGCACACGATCCGCTTCTTGTAAGACCAGATCCGGGCTGGCGAGCATATCTTGGTCCATACGTCGAACCCGCGTAATCGTGCCGCCAAACTTGCTCCACAAGTCCAGGTCACTGATTTTCTTACCGATGATGTCGCGCTGGCTAATGGTGACGCGACGGTAATGAATGTCACAGCGCTCAAGATCGAGAAGCCGTCCAGAGGCATGCCCCAGATGTGCTGCCGCTGCTTTGACCGCAGCCGACGATCCCACAGCAACGACGCGATCACCACGTTCTGGGCGTATCTGGTTTGCCGCCATGACGATCGTGTCGTGGTGGTCGATCCGGGAGAAGATCACGCCAAGTTCATCTTGGAGTTGGGCAATAGTTGGCAATCCTGTCTTTTCCACATGGATCGTCAAGTTTGTGATGTCAGGTGACTCTTGCGCCGCATTACGCTTAATCCGCAGCGCCACAAGGCTGCCAGCCAACATGATGATGACGCCGAAGGGGTACGCAATCGAGTAGCCCACTGTTGGGTGCCCATGGGGTGCCTGCTCAATCGCTGCAGCAAGTGCTGGGGTGTTCGTCGTGGAGCCAGCGAAG
>JBOFIQ010000050.1:0-1645 GCA_051650245.1 Propionibacteriaceae bacterium
GAGGCTCGGGAACGTCTAGAAAACCCGGGGCGATTCAGTTCGCCGAGCAGCGTTTTGTACATTGCGGCCCAATTGACGGTAGCGGGGACATCGGCGGCAGCCTGACGCCACAGATCGGCGATCCGGCGCTGCACCATAAGGATCAACTGGTCTGTGGTGGTGAACAGGCAATACCGAAGAAAGCATGCGACCTCCACGGTGCGCGCTGGCTCTTTGATCTTGGCTCCGGCTGAGGGCGGCCTGGAGACAAGTCGGCGCGCGTAGCGGCGCAAGATGAGATCGGGGATGTCTGCCAGGTGCTTATGAACGTCCAGCGTGTAAAGCAGGTCGATGCGCTCCAGTACCTCGCTGATTTGGCGGGTTGAGTGTTTCGCCGGTGCAGCCCATAGCCAACTCTGCTGGGTTTGTCCATCTGGGCGCAGCTCTGAAACTGAGGCTCGCCAGCGATCAAGTGTTGCTGGATCAACGCTGGCGGCGATGGCGGTGCCTGTTTCAACTTCAAGCTGGGCAAGTGCCGCCGCAATCAGTGTCCGAATTGCCCGCTCGTGCACGATCACCAGCTTGTTCTTGTACAGCCATTGACGCGCCCGCACGAGTAGCTGATCGCGGTCGGCGCAGCGCGCCACTTCGTCGCGCAGTTCACGTACCAGTGAGCGGCGCTGGTGCTCGCTCATCCACTGGAATCCAAGGACCGTGCAGGCTACTTGTTGGTGATCGAATAGCGTGCGCCCGCGTTCATACATGGCTCTCAGCGAGGCGACTTCTGGTGCTGCAATGCCAAGCTCGTTGCCAAGGTGGCGCCACAAGGCTACTGGAATTACCCGAAAGGCACCGAGCAAACGCCCACTCATGCGCAGGAAACCAATATGGAGCGCCAGACCAAGCTTGTGGGAATCACCTCGGCGTGCATTGATTGCGTCGCGCTCGGCACCATCGAAGGTGAAAAATGCCTTCATCTCGAAGTCGCTGATATCGCGGGGGAGCCCACGCATCCCCAAAAACGTTGTGTGCCAACCCTGCATCGTGAACCTCAAAAGTGGGAGGCCACCATACCCGTTTACAAAGCGAACAGGAAAGTCAATGAAATCAACGGTCTACCCAGACCACCCCCGCGCCAGTGCTAGCTTTGCGTACCGTCACTTATTGCACTGAAAACGAGGAGACCCCGAGCAGGTTGGCGTGGTGCGGGAAGGACGGTCGATGAGCAACAAGAATAAGCTACTCACCGTCTTTTCTGACGCAGAGCAGGAAGCCTTGTACGGCCTACCGGACTTCGACGATGCTCAGCGGCTGGAATACCTGGCGTTGGCCGAATCTGAACTGGCGTTCGCCAGCAGCCGGCCTAGCCTGCAGGCCCAAGTCTATTGCGTCTTGCAGATCGGCTACTTCAAGGCCAAGCATGCTTTCTTCCGCTTCGATTGGCATGAGGTCGAGGACGATTGCGCCTTCGTGCTGAGTCGCTATTTCCACGGCGAAGCGTTCGAACGCAAGGCGATCACCAAGCATGAGCACTACAGCCAGAGGGGTCAGATCGCCGAACTGTTCGGCTACCGGTCGTGGGCGGCTAGCTTCCTGCCGCAACTGGCACAGCAGGCTGAACAGATCGTGCGGCGCGACGTAATGCCAGGATTCGTGGCCGCCGAAC
>JBOFIQ010000051.1:0-2760 GCA_051650245.1 Propionibacteriaceae bacterium
CTCCACTACCCCATCGCGGTTACGGTGTGGAGCAGTCAGCGGCGACGTTTCAGCTGGGAAGTTGCAGTAGAACGTCGGAGTAATCGTCGAGGACTCCACTAACTCGGCGTAGAGCTCTTCAATGAGCGCTCCTGGTCCCATGCTGGGGTGGGCTTCAATGCCATGGGTGCGGGCAAGCTGGAGCAATTCGTCAAAAGGCATCGACAAACTGACATCAACGCCAGTAGCTTCGGCGACGGCAGTAATGACATCGGCACGCTGCCACGGGGCACTGATATCGGTCAGCATGCCGTCCGGGCCAAGCGGCAACACAGGTCGACCATAGACCGCCGTCGCTGCTGCCCGTACTAACCCTTCGGTGAGGTCCATCATCGTGGAGTAGTCGCCCCACGGCTCGTAAGCTTCGAGCGAGGTGAACTCTGGGTTGTGAGTGTTGTCAGCGCCTTCATTGCGGAAGTTTCGACCGATCTCGAAGATCGGTCCAGCACCGGCAACGATGAGTCGCTTGAGATGGAGTTCTGGAGCAATGCGTAGGTAGAGATCAGTGTCGTAGGCGTTGATATGGGTGTGGAAGGGACGAGCCGTTGCACCACCATGGGTAGTTGCCAGGATGGGGGTCTCGACTTCGGCAAAACCGTGCTCCCCCATGAAGCCACGAATCGCTGCCACGATACGGCTACGGGCGTGGAGGAACTCCAACTCGTGGGGATCGGTCAAGAGATCGAGAGAACGCTGACGCAACTTGGCTTCGGGGTTACTGATGCCTTCCAACGGAATGGGGCGGATAGCCTTCGCCACGACCTGCCAGGAAGTCACGAGTAATGAGGGGGTGCCGTTACGAGACTCGCCAAGTGTGCCTTCGAGTACGACAAGATCGCCACGATCAACAACGTCAGCAAAGCACCGAAGCGCTGGGCTGAGTTGATCACGTTCGAGAACTGCTTGAATACTGGTCGAACCGTCGCGCAGCATGCCAAAAATGACTCCGCCATGATGACGTAGCGAAGTGAATCGTCCACAGATACGCACCGCGACGTGATCGTCCCAGTCATGGTGGGTGAGTGTGGACAGCGATCGTGGACGCTCAACCCCTACCGGGAATGGATTATGTCCAGCCTCGGTCAGCGCCACAGCATGGCGAATACGGTGGGTGGACTGATCTGAGCGCTTGATCGGAGTCACTGCTAGCGACGGTGGATCAGTAGCAAAGCTCTTGATCTCGTCAAGCGCGGCAGGGGAAAACTCCGGCTGCGGTGGTGTGCGCTTGCCGAGATAACCTTCAGCGCGGGCCGCTGCCAAGAGAACGTAAGGCAGCGTAGAAACTCCATCGAAACACAAGAAACGCGGCACCCAGGTGGGCTGATACTTCTGATTGCTGCGATAGAGCCGCTCAAGTTGGAAGAAGCGATCAAACCAGGTCAGCATCGAGGAGTTGAGCTTGTCGATGGGGGTGGCACCGATACGATCTGCTTCGGCAAAGACCTGCCGCAACATGGCAAAGTTCAGTGAAATCTGACGAATACCTCGACGGCTACAGTGCGCAATGAGGTCCGTGACCATCAACTCGACTGCACCATTTGGGGCATTGTGACTACGTCGCATCGCGTCAAGTGATAAACCGCTTCCACCCCAGGGGGCGAAGGTGAGCAGGGCGACGAGGTGATCTTTTTGATCGCGACAGCGAATAATCATGGCTTCGGGATCGGTTGCGTCGGCTAGTCGTGACGAGGTCATGGAGAAACCGCGTTCACAGCCTTGGCGCCACTCATTACCCCAGAACCGTAGCTCGGCAAGTTCGGATGAGTTCAGATCGTGCTGACGCATGATCGTCGTCGTGAGCCCAGCACGACGTGCGCGATTAAC
Organism: Propionibacteriaceae bacterium; assembly: GCA_051650245.1. GTDB lineage: Bacteria > Actinomycetota > Actinomycetes > Propionibacteriales > Propionibacteriaceae > JBOFIQ01. Next base: position 1,864 of record JBOFIQ010000051.1, read on the forward strand.
CGATTGCCGTAGTGGGGTCATCGCTGTGCGGTCAAGAGTGAAGGAGTCAGTCTGTATGACTGACTCGTCCCCCATCGCCAGCGCTTCAAGATCAAACTTTGCATAAGCGCGAGCGCCAGCTTCTGATGTCGAGATGACCGCTGGGACCCAGCCATTGAGTTGGGCCATGTCGAGCCAGCCACGGATAGCGTCTGACCATGAATCGGGGTTACCGATAGGGTCCCCAGAAGCCAACGTGACCGGCCCTAAGACGCGGTACGCAATAACGGCTTGTCTATCGGTTGAGAAGTAGAACGCCTTATCGCGGCGAGTCCCAAAATAGCTCAGAGAATCGAGCTTGCCGTAACGAGTGAGCAGGCGACGTACCTCTACCTCGTCGGCTTCATTCCATTCATAACCGCGTCGAGCTGACCGCATGAAGGTCCAGGTCGCAAGGATCAGCGTCGTCGCCATCATCACGCCGGTGATTTCAGGAACGAAACGAAGTTGGCGTGGCACCATGGCGAGGTCATCGAGACCCATAGCCCAAAGGAACGCGTTGATTGAGATCTCGCCGTCGGGGGCTCCGGCAGTGCCAAAGTGCTTGACGAGAATGCGAGTAGTGACTGCCGTGAGCAGTATGCCCACGGTGATTACTCCCAGTGAGGCTACCCAGGAACCTCGCTGCATCTTGCCCTTAAAGGAGCCTCGTGCTAGCCAAAAGATCACCAAGACCGCACTCGAAACGATCAGTCCAGCGACCTCAATGGCGAAAGGATGAGGGGTGTGCGGCAGCGTGAGGCGAGGCTCGAAAAGGTCGCAGACGGCGAAAAGCGACCATATGACGCTCAGTACTTCAAAGCCGAAGACGATTAACCATGCGGCCCGCTTACGTCGGACCAAGCCACCGGCGATGAG
>JBOFIQ010000052.1:0-8476 GCA_051650245.1 Propionibacteriaceae bacterium
GATTGAGCTTGCCATCAACAACTTCCTGGAAAATATTGAGGGCAACCGTGCTGCGAATATCGAACATGTTGAATCCGCCAGCAACCTGACGCCAGGCCGTAATGGCATTCACGCCGCCTGCAACCGCATAGCCGACGAAGGCGATGGCCTTGCTCCGCCATTCCGGGCCCAGCAAATCGACGGCATTCTTGAATGCGCCCGGGATAGAGCTGTTGTACTCCGGGGTAACAAAGATGAAGCCGTCAAAGCCGTCGATCAGCGTGCTCCACTCCTGCACCACAGGATCGGCGTACTGACGGTTTGCCATCGCCGGGGGCATCGCTGCGGTAGCGAAAGGCAGGTTGAGTTCAGCCAGATCAACCAATTCATAGGTCGCACCGTCGCGGCCTGCGGCTGATTCCATCACCCAGTCACCGATGATGCGGCCGACTCGTCCGTCGCGAATGCTGCCAACTACTACGCCAATCTTCATGTTCCATCCCCTATTGGTTTAAGTTTCTACTATTTGTTCCAAGTGTAGACGCGATCCCCCACTATTCAAGACCAGCCGCACATCTCATCTGGCACCGTAAAGAGTGGCGAGTTACCGCCGTACTCGGGGAAAACTCGCCACTCAATATCGCATGGAAGCCCCATCCAGAGAGTTTCTACACAAAACCTGGAGAAATGCTAGGTTAGCCTCGCCTTAACGGTCTTAGGTTGCCAGCGGCATACCACTCAGGAGGCCACGTTGTAGATTCGAAAGGCACGCCCATGAAAAACACCTCTCCGCAGCTCTCGTCAGCGCACTTGGGGATGGCACAGGAACTTCCTGTCGTCGCTGATTCCACCACCTCGCGCGTCCTCATCGACGCCGGCGCTCTGCGTACCATCCAGTTCACCTTCGACGCCGGTCAGCTCCTCACCGAGCACAGCTCACCGCGCGCCGTTGTGGTCCTGCTCAACGAGGGATCAATGCGCTTCACCGTCGATGGCACCGAGCACAAGATGGGCCCCGGCGACATCATCTACCTAGCTCCTGACGCCCCCCACTCCCTCATCGCCGATACGGCCTGCCGACTCAGCCTCGTCATGGTTGATACCGCTGCTTCAGCGAAGGAGTCCTGCTGTGAGTGAGCAATCGACAAAGGGCCTACGCCTCAACCCACCCGAGCAGACGATGCAGGGCCACTGGCTCCTCGCCCAGCTCGGCAAGCGCGTACTCCGCCCCGGAGGCATCGAACTCACCCACAAGCTGCTCGCTGCCGCTAAGCCTGCCGCCACCGACACCATCATCGAGTTCGGCCCCGGCGTCGGCAAGACCGCCTCCGAGCTCCTCGCCGTCAAGCCCGAGCGCTACATCGGTGTCGATCCGAATCCGCAGGGCACCCCAGCACTCAAAGCCGTCATTGATCCGTACCCGCAGGCTGAGCTCGTCGTCAGCGGCGCTGACAATGTTCCGCTACCCGATGCTCAGGCAACGCTCGTCATCGGTGAAGCCATGCTCAGCATGCAGTCGCAGAGCGAAAAGGAACAGATCGTTTCCGAGGCTGCCCGTCTACTCAAGCCCGGTGGCCGCTACGCCATTCACGAGCTAGAGCGCACCAACGGCAATGATTTCGACTGCGAAGGCAGCCCCGCCGACCCGGTCAGCAAGGACGTCTCACGCAGCATCAAGGTTGGCGCCCGCCCGCTGAGCACGCAAGGCTGGTGCGACCTTCTCACCGCCCAAGGGCTTGAGGTTGAGTGGACTGACCACGCTCCTATGCACCTGCTTGAACCGGCACGCATCATCTCCGACGAGGGCTTCTTCGGAGCTGCGCGTTTCTTCTTCAACGTCATGCGTAACCCAGCGGCCCGCGCCCGCGTCAAGGCCATGCGCGCGACCTTCCACGAACATGCCAACGAGCTTGGCGCTATCGCTATCGTGGCTCGCAAACCCGAGTAGCGCAGCAAGAATAGATGGGGGTGGGCATCCGGCGATGCCCACCCCCATTCACCATTGAGTCGTTATTCGCTACGTTCAGCCCGCACTTGCTCACGAATGATCGCCTGCGCCCGAGTCTTGGGCATATGGGTCCAGTCTGGAGTCGACGAGATCCACGCCGGGTCCGTGATCATTCTGGCGATAACCAGGCCCGAGACCAGACAGGTAAAGAACGCGACGACGAAGAACCCGTTAGACAACGCGCCCAAGGTATCGCGGTTGATCATGCCAACCAGCGCCCGGTACGTCGGTGCTCCCGGAATCATGATGAGGATTGCGGGAACCGACAAGATGATGCGCGGCGCCGCGAGCCGCTGGCAGACCCACCCCGCCGACAGCCCAATAATGATGGCGGCAGCGATAGCGCACAGCAGCGGGTTCGCTTGCAGATCAACAGCGGTCAGTCGCAAAACGTTGGCGACCATTCCAATCATCGACGTTGCGACGGCGGCTTTCAGCGGCGTATTGAACGTGATAGCGAAACCGAAGATTCCCAAGAAACTTGCAACCGCTCGCAAACTGAGCATGAGCGCAAAAGGAATATGCATCGGGGCGATTTCGGCCGGGGCCAGACCGAAGGACCATGCCACTACCCACGCTCCCAGCGCGGCTGCCATGAACACGAGCACGGAATACAGCAGCCGGGCAATACCCGCAGGGAAGTCGAACCGCGCCAAATCCAGCCCTGCTGTGATGAGTGGGAACCCTGGCACCAGGAACAAAATCGCTGAGGTGAAAGCCGCTTCATGCAGCGACATCGCTAAACCTGGGCTAGTCCAGCGCAAGATACTCGCAGCCAGCAGATACAAGAAACTCGCAGCCATCGACGCCAGTGCGACTACTGCAAGCGGGTTCAGTTTGAAACGCTTACCCAAGAAAACCTGCACTGCCTTACCGAAGCCCGCCGCAGCCGCAGCCGCGAGACATTCCTGCCAGCGGCCATTGTTGAGGAAAGCGAAGGCCGCACAAGCCAGCGCCGCACCCAGCACGACGTAAAGCCGTCGATAGTGACGAGCGTTATCTTCCATCTCATCAAGCTCTGCATGAAGCTGAGCCGCTGTCAGACCAGGTGTGACCTTGAGCGAGATTCGCAGCAGCTCTGCAATCCGATCCGCATTGACAGCCGGGATCGGCACTTCGACGATCTGGGTGCGGAAAGCATCGCCCTCACGAATCGTGACCACGATCTCGTTAAACCCCACCTGGGATTCGATCTGCTCCACACCCAAAGCCTGCGCGACGCGCCCCATCGCGGCCTTAACCCGATACGAGCCTGTGCCCGCCGCGAGCATCGCGGCACCCATTCGGCACACTGCTGCCGACTTGAGTGCTAGTTCCGCGTCGCGGCCGGCATTAGCCATCACTGGTTCATGACCAGACATTAACTCCCCAACGAGCACGATTAAAGGAAGATTTCCGCACCGATAACGACGGTGCGCTCCTTGGGCGTATGGAACACGACGTTACGATCTGCTTGGTTCTTCGTGAGCCAAATGTAGAGCTGCTTACGCCACGTCACCATCCGCCGTGACCGTAGATCTCGCTTCACGTCGCCCACAGACAGGAAGTAACGGCAATCCTCTTCCTCCATGCCCTGGAACTCGGGGAAGGTCTCGAAGGCAAGTTTGATCGCCTTAGGAACGTCTTGGGAGTCGTTGAAACCGACGTGGCAATCCAAGTACCACACGCCATCATTGATCTCGCCTAGATCGTCGAGATGTTCGCGCTCAACGTGACGAATATGGGGCACATTCTCGTTGATGATGTTGCAGATGATGACAGTCTCGTGGAGCACCTTGTTGAAAGCGTAGTTGCCCTTGAGCGCCAACGGCACGGTTTCTTTATTCGGGTGCGGGAATACCGCAATACCCGGAACACGCTGGCAGCCAGAGTCATGCGCGGCGTCGATGAACTCATCGAGCGGTCCTTCCACAAGTTCCCGACGAGCGCTATGGATCTCTTGTCCACGCTTCCAGGTGAGCATCACCAGCGTGAGAACACCGGCGATCACCAGCGGAATCCAGCCACCGGACACGATCTTGAGCACATTCGCTGAGAAGATCAGGGCTTCTGTGCCGCCGATAATGATAAGGAAGAGTGCGACAAGAGCGGTCTGCCACTTCCAGACGTGACGCATGAGGATCGAGAACATGCAGGTTTCCAACATGAGCGTACAGGTCACAGCGAGACCGTAGGCAGCAGCAAGGCGAGCCGACGACTGGAAGATCGAGATGAGCAACAGTACGCCGATGAACAGCATGGCATTGATCGACGGGATGTAGATCTGTCCACCCTCAGACTTCGAGGTGTGTTTGATCGTCAAACGCGGCAATAGACCCAGACGTGATGCCTGGCGTGACACGGAGAAGGCTCCCGAAATCACCGACTGCGACGCAATAACGGTCGCGATCGTTGCCAAAATGACAACGGGGAAGGTGAGGAAACTCGGCGCAAGCCGGAAGAACGGGTTATCGGCTTTGCTCGGGTCGTCGAGCAACATGGCGCCCTGACCCATGTAGTTGATGACCAAGGCGGGGAACACTAAGCAGAACCAGGCTCGGCGAATCGGCTTGGCGCCGAAGTGACCCATATCGGCATACAGCGCCTCGGCGCCAGTAATCGTCAAGACCACCGCACCCATGGCGATGAACGCGATGAACGGGTGCCCCGTAGCGAACTGGAAAGCGTAGTGAGGCGATACTGCGGCAAAAATACGCGGATTCTCAATAATGTGCGGGATACCGATACCGGCCAGGGTCAGGAACCACACGACCATGATCGGGCCGAAGGCATGTCCCACCTTGGCCGTTCCCCACCGCTGGATGAAGAACAGCACGGTAAGGATGATGACCGAAATCGGCAGAACCCACTCGATGAGAGTCGGGTTAATTACCGAGATGCCCTCAATCGCTGACATCACCGAGATCGCCGGAGTAATGACTGAGTCGCCATAGAACAGCGAAGCGCCGAGAATACCGCCGACGGTGACAGCAGCCATCAGCTTCTTGCGATCCGACAGTTTGTCGCGCAACAACGCGACCAGCGCGAGGATGCCACCTTCACCGTCATTATCGGCACGTAGCGCGAGAGTGATGTATTTGACGCACACGATGAGAGTGACGGCCCAGAACACCATCGAGACGATGCCATAGACGTTCTCTGGTGTCGGCTTCACAATGCGGTTGTGCTCGGAAAATACCGTCTGCAAGGCGTAGAGCGGTGAGGTACCGATATCGCCAAAGACCACACCAAGCGCACCGATGGTCAGCAGACCTAGCGGCTTCTTACTGTGATGACCATCATTCGGCGTTGGCTCTACCTTCGTCGATTCTGGTTCGTCGTTAATAGTGGGTTCTTCGACGAAATCAACGTCGGGAGCAGCTTCTTGGGCTGGCTGAGGCAGCGTAGTCACCCGTCGATAGTAAGCGATAAAACCCAGATGCGGAAAAGTAATCCCTCCATCTTGTGCGCGCCGTCATCACCTTTGGCTCGTGCTATCAGCGACGTCGCGAGGCGGTCCCGAAAATACCGCGCAAGATTTCGCGGGTTGCGGTACGCACGAGCTGGCCAGTGGCGTTGCGGATAGCTGACTGTCCAACCTGTTCCAGAATCGACTTCTCGTGTCGCGCTGGGGCCTGGGCTTTTGCTTCCGCCTTAGCCTGGGCTTCGGCTTGCTTTTGCGCCTCAGCCTGCTGCGCGACTGCGGCATTTTGTTCCGCTGTCTGCTGGAGCTTTTCTGCTGCCGAGATCGGATTCACGGCCTGCCCGTATTTGGGCATGATCGGCGAACCTTGGACCCAGCTTGCTACCTGCGCCGGATCGGTCGGGGTCATCAGCGACTGTGGCGTGCGGATCTTCGTCCAGGCCACCGGCGTCGGTGAACCATGGTCATCCATCACTGTCACGATGGCTTCACCGATGCCGAGCGTGGTCAAGACCTCGCCTAGGTCGTAGCCGGTGATCGGGTAGGTCGATACCGTCGCTTTCAATGCCTTGGCATCGTTGGGGGTGTGTACACGCAACTGGTGCTGCACGCGCGAGCCCAGCTGAGCCAAGACAGAATCGGGAACATCGGTCGGGGTCTGCGTGACGAAGAACACACCAACGCCCTTTGAGCGGATCAAACGCACTGTCTGCTCAATAGCGTTGAGGAAGGCCTTGGAGCTGCCCTCGAAGAGGAGGTGTGCTTCGTCAAAGAAGAAGACCAACTTCGGCTTCTCGACGTCGCCAACCTCAGGCAGCTCATGGAAGAGATCAGCGAGCAGCCACATGAGGAAGGTGGAGAACAACAGCGGACGATCCGAAAGGTTGGGGAGCTCTAAGAGCGAGACCATGCCCTTGCCATTGATTACCCGCAAAAGATCTTGTGTGTCGAACTCCGGCATACCGAAGAAGTCATTAGCGCCTTGCGTTTCCAGCTTGATGATCGAGCGCAAGATGACATCAACCGTGGCCTTGGAAACCCCACCGATACCGGTGAGTTCGGCCTTGCCCTCTGGGGAGGACAGGTACATCAGCACGGCTTTGAGGTCAGCGAGATCGATAAGTTCCAGCTGCTTGGTGTCAGCAAAGTGGAACACCAGGCCGAGAGTGTCTTCTTGGGTCTGGTTGAGTTCAAGCACCTTGGACAACATCACGGGGCCAAATGACGTCACCGTGGCGCGCAGCGGGATACCCGTGCCCTGTCCACCCAGCGCGTAGAACTCCGTCGGGAAGTTTGTCGGGGTCCACTGCTGGCCGATGGCAGCAGTGCGTTCCTTGATCTTGTCGTTTTCGACGCCCAGCGAAGCAATACCGGTCAGATCGCCCTTGATGTCTGCGGCAAATACCGGGACACCATTAGCCGAGATCTGCTCAGCGAGAAGCTGGAGCGTGCGGGTTTTACCGGTACCGGTAGCACCTGCGACGAGGCCATGGCGGTTGAGCATGGCGAGTGGAAGGCGGATCGGCACATCGGTATGGGGCTGGCCATCGGCCATAAGCACACCTAGCTCGACGATGCCTGCAGAAAACGCGTAACCCTTACGGATCGCATCAATATCAACGGTCTTGTCAGTCACCCGATAACTGTGGCACATCTGCGACCTTTTCGGTGTCAGTTCACGCCGGTGTGAGCCAGGTATCCTTAAGACGTGATTTTCAAGCGCGTGTATGAAGGCCGTCCCTACCCCGAGCACGGCTATGTCTATAAGGACTGGGCTGGCGTTGCTCCGAGTGAGGTTCGTCTCGACGCACTGACGACCACAAAGCGCATGCTTGATCTTGAGCAGCTCCTTGACGAGGACTCAACGTTCTACGGTGATCTCTTTCCCCACGTCGTGAGCTACCAAGGGCAGTTGTATTTAGAGTCCGGGTTACACCGTGCTGTGCGTGCCGCGTTGCAGCAGCGTCCAACGATCCACGCCCGCGTGTTAGTTCTGGACTAGGCTGGACAACACGAGAGAAGAGGTAGGTGTGTCGCGAATTTCTATGAGCCGTGCAGTCAAGACCCCGGTTACGCTGCTGGCCTTGCTGTTGATCCTGGTCCTGGCCGGGTCATGGGGCTACAAGAACGCCATGAAGCCGATCCCCAAAGATCCTCCGGCTCCGTGCCAGACCCAAGAAGTTGGCGCAAATCTCACTACCGCAAATGTCACAGTCAATGTGCTCAATGGCGGTACTCGTCGCGGGCTGGCTAGCGCCGTTGCTGGCAATGTCCAGTCCAAGGGGTTCCAGCTTGGCAGCGTCAATAACACCGCTGAGCGCATCACCACCACCGTCATTCGTGGCGCAGGCGCAGATAATCCCGAGGTCAAGCTCGTGGCCGGCTTCTTCAAAGATGCCAAGATTGAGGCCGACGGGCGCCCTGACCACACTGTTGATGTGCTGGTTGGTAATGACTGGCCTGTAGATGGCTGGATCGATACTGCTCCGATGCAGATAGCGGTTCCCGATGGCAAGGTATGTCTGCCATCCCCGACGCCTACCCCCACACCATCGGCAAAGAAGTCTTAGTTCCCGCTGAATCTTTGTGATTTTTGTTCCGACTGCGGACTCTATTTCACAATCATCCCCACAATGCCACAGCGGGTGCCCCGGCTTACGCCATGAGCACCCACGAAACGAGCAGGTTTTACTGAGCTAGGCCGTAAAGACGGTCGCCAGCGTCACCAAGGCCCGGCACGATGTAGCCATTCTCGTTGAGCTTCTCATCAATGGCGGCCACGACCAGCGTGCACGGAACATTGAGTTCATCAACGAGCTTGCGGAAGTTTTCAATCCCCTCGGGAGCAGCCAGGATGCAGATACACGTGATGTGGTCAGCGCCACGGTCCACTAGGTACTGCACGCAACCGCCCAGCGAGCCGCCGGTGGCCAGCATGGGATCGAGGACGTAGCACTGCCGCCCTGAAAGATCCTGTGGGAGCCGCTCGGCGTAGGTCACTGGCTGCAACGTTTCCTCGTTGCGCGCCATGCCTACAAAACCCACCTCTGCCGACGGCATCAGGCGGGAGAAGCCGCCCAGCATGC
>JBOFIQ010000053.1:0-1981 GCA_051650245.1 Propionibacteriaceae bacterium
CCGATGCTGCGGACGCCGCCGAGGTCAATAAGTTTGACGCCATCACCGATCTGCATGAGGTTATCTGGCTTGAAGTTGTTGTAGACCAGGCCGTTGTCATGGAGGTAAGTAAACGCAGGCAGGATCTCAAGGATGAAGGCAATCGCCTGATCGACAGGTAATGGGTCGTAGGCTCCGCCATTGGCAGCCATACGTTGTTTGAGTAACTGCTTGAGTGAGATGCCAGGGACAAACTCCATCACGATGTAGCCAGAGCCTTCGTGCTGGACAAAGTTATAGATCTCGACGATCAAGGGGTGCTGGACCTGAGCTAAGAACTGCTGCTCAGCCAGGGCGCTGGCTAGTAGATCCTTATCTTCGGTATTGAGAATGCCTTTGAGCACGACAAAGCGGTTTGAGACGTTTTTGTCGCGAGCAAGATAGATCCATCCCATGCCACCATGGGCCAATGCGCCTTGGACTTCATACTGTCCAGCAACGAGGACACCCTTGCTGAGTTTTGGGGCGAAAGAATATTTCGCACCGCACTGAGGACAGAAACCATCAAGACGGCCATCATTGGTACCGCGACTACGTCCAACCGGTGCAGCACAGGAGGGGCAATTGCGCTTATTTTCTGGAACGCTGGGATCGACCATCAATGCCGACATCGGATCGACGAGGGGAGCTGGCGGTACGGTGGTGAGGCCTTCGCCAAGGTGAGCATGACGAACGCGGGTAATAACTCGTCGTTTTGGCGCGGTTGCGGTACTGATACGAGCAGTACCTAGTGCGGTAGCGCCGATCTTATGCGAGCTCCGGGTAGCTGCGGCTTCGGAGATCGCCTCCAACTCAGCCGTATCGGGTGCATTTTTGAGTGGAGCAGCACCTTCGGGAGCACCACAAGCATCGCAGTAGCCATCGACGACAGTGCCTGAACAACCAGGCTGCTGGCAGGCCCCACCGGTGACAGCTTGATGTGGTTGGGCCGGGCTCTTCGTCGGTGCAGGCGGAGTAGGGCTTTGCTGCGCTGGAGCAGCGTCAGCCGTGGACGCTCCAGGTTCTGGCGGCATGCCACACACGTCGCAGTAGCCGTCAACGATGGTTCCGCCGCAGTGTGGTTGGTGGCAATTCATGCAGCACCTCCAGGATGATCGAGTAGAGCAGAGACTGTATTGACCAAGTTTGTGGCAACAGCCATCACTGTTGGTTGTGTGGACACGACGTTCTCGGCTAAGGCCAAGATCTGGATGCTGTGGCTATCAGTGGTACGGCTCAGCAGATTCTTGGCTCGCTCGAGAGTGGCAACCAACGCAGTACGTTGGGCCAGTGCTTCGTGATTTGCTTCGCTCACGATGGTCATGGCGTGATCTACCTGATCTAGTCGGGCCAGAAAAGCTGTTAGCTCTGCTGGATCATCAGGGATCGGACCAAGTGCACTCACCTGCGGAACCGCATACTTGGGAGCAGGATCAACACTGGCGATCACTGTTGCGACGAGCTCTGCAAGCTCCTCACCGCGGATACTCAACTGGCGCAGCTTATGTTCGGCAGCCTTCCGCTGGCTTGCCGCTTGACGACGCTTGGTTCCACCGACGATGAGGTCGCGTTCGAAGGTTGCCATTTCTTGCTCTAGCGGAGCAAGAAGACCTCCGACATCGCCGCCTCGACTTACTTTGGCGACGATCTGGTCAAGTCGCGCACTCAGCGAAGCAACCGTGGCTTGCGCCGTCACAATTGTGGCTGCTGGTTCTAACGTCACCTGGTCACGAAGTCGTTCTAACGACGCTTTCAGCGTGGTAATACGAGCAGTGATTTCATCGGCATCTGGGTCAAGAGCGAGTTTTCCGCGTAGCGATGAGGCCAGCGCGTCAGATAGCCGACAGGCTTCAGGCAATGAAACATTCATCCCAGCTAAGGTGCTTGCAGCCCCCGTCGTCGTATCGAGACGACCCCAGATCAGGGTTGAGAGCCGTTCGCGTTCGGCAATACCAACTCGGCC
>JBOFIQ010000054.1:0-4396 GCA_051650245.1 Propionibacteriaceae bacterium
TCGCGCGACGGCCTCTTGCGCATGGTCGAACAACGACCCGCCATCCGTGCGCTAGAGGAGGAACGCCGTAGCGAACTCCTTGGCGACGTCGCGGCGCTCTACGACTCCATGTCGCGAGCCCCCGAGCCACTGCTCTTGCCATACCAAGCCCACTGCACGCGAGCGGTCGTCTGCCAAGACGAACTGTCCATCCCCATCAGCTACGACGACGGACTCAAGATCTTCTAAGGGTGCGCTAGAATGAGCGTCTGGTGTGCCGGGAAGTCTGGTCGGCGACGACTCCGACGACCGAAAGTACCCGCCAGCATGCTTCTGCCCCCGCAGACCGAAGACCACCGCCATCTCGCCGATATCTTGCGTAGCGAGACCACCGGTGGTCTTATTCTTCTCGTCGCCACTGCGGTTGCGATGCTGTGGGCCAATGTCGCGCCACATAGCTACAGCCAGCTCGTCAATACTCACCTCGGGCCGCTCAGCATCGGCCATTGGATCAGTGACGGCCTACTCGTGATCTTCTTCTTCGTCGCCGGGCTCGAACTCAAACGAGAGTTCGTCGAAGGCTCACTTTCGCGCCCAGCTCAAGCACTAGTCCCTATTGCAGCAGCAGTGTGCGGCATGGTGATTCCTGCGCTGCTCTATGTCGCAATCAATCTCGCCCCTGGTGGCAAACCTGCTGGCTGGGCAATCCCGATGGCGACCGATATCGCTTTCGCGCTCGCGGTCCTTGCCATCGTCGGCTCACAGCTTCCCACAAAGGTTCGAGCCTTTCTGCTCACGTTAGCCATCGTCGATGATCTCGGCTCCATCATCGTCATCGCCGCCGTCTTCACCACCTCGATCAACCTCATGATGTTGTTGGCAGCAATTGCTGTTGTCGTGCTGTGGTGGGGATTGCAGCGGGCCAAGATCGACTTCTGGCCGATCTACGTCGTGCTGCTCGGCGCGGCATGGTGGTGCATGCATGCATCAGGCGTCCATGCGACTATCGCCGGCGTAGCCTGTGGCCTGGCCACGCGCTGTATTGATGGCGATGATGAGGACCCCGTCAACTGCTGGCAGCATGCGATTGAACCGTGGTCAGCAGGTTTAGTCGTTCCGCTCTTCGCCTTGGCAACTTCCGGAGTTCAGCTCCGGCCAGCAATTCTGCGAGATCTCGCTACCAGTCCAGTTTCACTCGGCATCATCGTGGGCCTGGTGCTGGGCAAACTCATCGGCGTCGGAATTGGATCGCTGCTGGTAGCCCGGCTTACCCATACCGATCTTGCCCCGGCACGACGTCGTGATTACCTTGCGACAGCGCAGGTCGCCGGAATCGGATTCACCGTATCGCTGCTGCTGGCTGAACTTACTTTTGCCGGTTCCCCAGTACTTGTGGATCAAGCAAAACTGGCCGTTGTTGTCGCCTCCGTTGTCTCAGCAGTTATCGGTGGCTTCGCATTACGTCGGCAGAGTAAGAGCCACGCCGGTAGTATCAGTGGCGAAGCAATTAGCTAAGGATTGGAACACGCATGGCGAACAACGTGGGTGACATCGTCAAGAACATCACCGACGACGTCAAGCTCATCGCACGCGGCGAGATTGAACTTGCCAAGCAAGAGCTAGGCAAAGCGGGCAAATCTCTCGGTGTCGGTGGCGGCATTACTGCAGCGGCGGTCTATGTCTTTATGAATGTTGCTTCGTTGCTGTTCTTAGCTATCTCGTTCTGTTTTTCCTGGCTCTTGAACCGCTTCGCGGGGATCAATGTGGTCTTATCGCTGTGCCTCGGTTTCCTCATCAGCGTCATTTTGCTCAGTATCGTGGGCGTGCTGCTCTTGCTCGTAGCAAAGCCCAAGTTCCGTGGCGTCAAGGGTCCAGAAAAGACTGTGGAAGAGGTCGGTGCAACTTCGGAAGCGATCTCGCAGGCCGCTGCGCGCGGTTTGGCCTATGTCAATTCCCCCGCGCTCTTGGCCGATCACCAGTCCAAGCGCACGATCGAGGCCGAAAAACTTAGCAAAGAACTCGATACCAGCTGGCATAGCGCCTAATCTGCTGCAAAGAGTGGCGAGTTTCCCCCGAGTACGGCGCTAACTTGCCACTGTTCGCTGGTCCTCGTGATTCCACGGCTGCTCCCATCCACCGACACGCACAAGCTCGTCCAAGATCAATGCAGTAAAGCCCCAGCACATCTGCCCTGAAACATCGAAACCTGGGGTACGGAACTCTCCTGCCACTGCGCAAAATCGACAGGCTGGGTCAGCCAGCTCCGCAAGTGGAACCAGCGACGCGCTCGCGACCTCGCCTGGGTTTATGGTGAGCGGCCCTGGATCACGCCACCAGCCCACCACGGTGACAACATCGAAACCCGACGCTGGGATATTGATACTAGGAAGTTGCCCCAGTACTCGGACACTTGCCGGATCAATGCCGAGTTCTTCCCATGTCTCGCGCAATGCGGTTTCTGTCGGAGTTTCCCCCGCTTCTTCGCCTCCGCCTGGAAAGGCCATCTGACCCGAGTGCTGTCGCATTCCCGATGAGCGTTTGAGTAGCAAAATCTCCTCGTCAGCAGTGAGCAATGCCAAAACCGCTGACCTCCGCCCAGACCCACCGGGGCGAGACGCATGAATCTCAGCGCCTACCGTGCCCTCTGCCAGGGCCTGCGCCACGCGAACGATGCCGTCCATTACTCCCCTTTAACTAAGGCCAGGGCCTTCACCGGATCGGTCTCGCCCTCACCAAAACTTGGACAGGGAGTAGCAAGCGGGCAGGCGCCACATGCAGGTTTGCGGGCATGGCAGCGACGTCGCCCGTGCCAGATCACGACGTGACACAACATGACCCAATCTCGTGGCGGGAAAAGCGCACCCACTTCCCGCTCCACGCCATCTGCATCCGTGGCTTGGGTCCAGCCAAAGCGTCGTGTCAGCCGCTGAAAATGTGTATCTGGGGTGATCCCTGGAACTCCAAGAGCATTGCCCAAAACGACGTTGGCCGTCTTACGCCCAACCCCTGCTAACGCCACTAGCTCTGGGAGGCTCTGAGGCACCTCACCGTCATGCTCAGTCACGAGCCGCTGAGCTAGTTTGAGTAGGTTGTCTGCTTTAGCTCGATAAAAACCTGTGGGGTGGATGATCTGTTCAAGCTCGGCACGTTCCGCACCCGCGAGCGCCGCAGCGTCGGGGTAGCGCGCAAAGAGCCGTGGCGTCACCCTGTTGACGCCCTTATCTGTGGACTGTGCCGATAACACCGTTGCCACCAAGAGTTCAAAGGGCGTGTTGTAATCAAGCTCGCAGTGGGCATCTGGATAGGTTTCGCACAGCGTGCGATACATCGCTCGTGCCCGCCGTGTGAGAGCCAATTGAGATTGCGCCATAGGGTCAAGATTAGTCTCTAACACTGACACAACTTGCCGCTATGAGTGTGAGCATGGTTACACTTCCCTTATGGCAGAGAAGTGGATCTCCTCACTCTTTGGCGATGTCGATCCGGCAATCGCCAACGAAATCACGAGCAAGACCGAATCAATCGTTCTAGCGCGTGGCAATGAACTTTTCCATGCTGGTGATATCGCAGACGCGATTTATGTCATCGCCAAGGGCAAGATCAAGTTGTCACACCGCTACTCCGATGCTGACCCGCGCCGCGAGTCACTTCTGACTGTGCTCGGTGATGGCTCTGTCTTTGGTGAGCTGTCGGTTCTTGACCCCGGCCCGCGAACCACAACTGCGACCGCTATCGGTTCGAGTCAGATTCTGCGGCTTTCTGCTGCAGATTTCTATTTCCTTCTCGACAAGTACCCGCAGTTGCAGATGGGCATGTTGCACCAGTTGGCGCGACGTTTGCGCCAATCCACCGGCTACGCCTCCGATCTCGTCCTCAAC
This sequence comes from Propionibacteriaceae bacterium, assembly GCA_051650245.1. Lineage (GTDB taxonomy): Bacteria > Actinomycetota > Actinomycetes > Propionibacteriales > Propionibacteriaceae > JBOFIQ01. Next base: position 3,858 of record JBOFIQ010000054.1, read on the forward strand.
GACGTCCACGGCCGCACCGCCCGCACAATCATGCATCTGTCTGACGTCTTTGGTGAAAAGGGCGACGACGGCATCATCGTCAATCATGGCCTCACCCAGCAAGAAATCGCCCACATGGTTGGCGCTTCGCGCGAGACAGTTAATAAGTTCCTCATGGAGCTAACTGAACAGGGCGAGCTCAGCCTGTCGTACCGCGCTTTCGTCGTGCTTGATCCCGAGGCCATCACCGCCCGGGCGCATCGTCGCACAAGCACCTCACGTTAAAACGTCGTAAAGCAGTGTGGCCCGGCAGATGATCTGCCGGGCCACACTGTTGATGTCTTATTTCTTGTCTTCGGGAAGCTCGAACTCAAAAATGACCTCGACCTCAACCGGAGCACCCAGCGGCAATGCCGCAACACCCACCGCAGAACGGACATGTTGCCCATCTGAGCCAAAGATCATGGCCAGTGTCTCTGAGGCACCGTTGGCGACCTTGGGCTGGCCGGTGAAGGCCGGATCAGAAGCGACGTAGACCGTTGCCTTTAACACGCGAGTAA
>JBOFIQ010000055.1:0-5087 GCA_051650245.1 Propionibacteriaceae bacterium
TAGACCGTTGCCTTTAACACGCGAGTAAGGTAATCGACGCTACCGGCGGCCTGCCCAGCAGCAGCAATGGCATTGAGCGCTGCACGACGGCTCGCTTCAATACCGCGCTGCTCGGTAACTGCGCCACCGACATGTCCGGGGAACATGACCTCCCCATCGATGAGAGGCAACTGCCCCGACGTCCAAATCTGGTTGCCCACGATCTTGGCGGGAATATAAGCGGCCAGCGGCTTAGCAACGGTCGGCAAAACAAGACCGAGCTCCTTGATCCGCTCAGAAATGGTGATACCCATTTATCAGTCCTTTACTACGGGGCGCTTGAAGTAGCCGATGACATTGTCACCCATACCGGGCATCAATGCGACGAGCTCCCAGCCGTCTTCACCCCAGGAATCGAGGATCTGCTTGGCGGCATGGGTAAGCACGGGAACGGTGGCGTACTCCCACTGTGTGCGATCAGTCATGTGCCTACCCTAGTACGCAACCTCACCAAAATGGCACCCTTATGCGCTACGCTCCAAGCATTCGTCAAGGAGTCCCCCATGAAACGCCTCTCCGGCAAAGTTGTTATTCCGACCCTCGTCGTCGGCACTGCCCTCACGATGACGCCTTTTGCGGTTGATCGTATTCGTGGCAGCGAGCACACCTATTGCACTGATAAAAATGGTGTTGTTGTTGATGCCGACAACTGCGACAACACGCGCCATCATGGCGGTGGCTACTATCTCAACCGAGGCTACTACCGCAGCGGTTACCAGGTAGGGCAGCGCCTCCCCTCTGGATCGACCCGTGTCGACGCTAATGACGCCTCGGCTCGTAGCGCGGCTGGTTTTGATAGCTCCGGCAAGGTTGCGACCGGGAAAACCGGTGGCTTCGGCAAGAGCGGCTCTGGGCATTCAGGTGGAAGCTAATGCAACGCCATAGCGACGTCGCCCTGCGCCCAGATTGGAAGAACCAGATCCTTCGTGAAGGGCTGGTCTATTCCCCGACGGAGACCGCGCCGGGCCAGTTCATGAGCTACTGGCGCGAAGGTGCGGCGTACTCCTTCACTATGGCGGATATTGATGCAATCGACGAAGCAGCTCAGACTATCTTCGCCATGTGTGTGGATGCTGGTGATTATCTCGTCGAAAACCGCGACGTGATGTCGCGCATGGGTATTCCGACGTGGGCTCATGACATGGTGATCCGCTCCTGGAATGACACTATCGACGGCGAGGAGTTCGGTAGCGTCTACGGCCGCTTTGATTTCCGCTTCGGCGGTCTCAACCACCCTGATCCTGCGCTACGCACCCCCCAGCTTTTCGAGTTCAACGCCGATACCCCCACCTGCTTGGTAGAAAGCGCCTGGATTCAATGGCAATGGCTCCAAGACACGGCTTTTGGCCCTGACCAATGGAATCTGCTGTGGGAAAGTTTGATCGCTGCCTGGCAACGTAATCTCGCGCTCATTGAGAAGCGGTTGGGCTACAAACCCGTTATCTACTTTGCCTATGCCGCCGATGAGTCTTCTGGCGAAGACCAGATGAACACCTTGTATCTGCGCGACGCTTGTAATGCCGCCGGTTACCAGACTGACATGCTCTTCATCGAGGAGATCATGTTGGGCGACGATGGCCTGTTCTACACACCCGATGGCAAGCACCATCTTGACGTCGTGTTCAAGCTTTACCCCTGGGAATGGCTAATCTCAGAGAAATTTGGCACAGCGCTCGTCGCCGACTACGGCCGCACGCCCACGACCGCCGCTAACCGTCTGGTCGTGCGCGATACGATCTGGATCCAGCCGCCCTACACCATGTTGTGGAGCAATAAGGGCCTTTTGGCTGTGCTCTGGCAGCTCTTTGGCGATGACCCCGACAAGTCCAAATACTTGATTCCGGCCTGGTTTGACGGCGAACAACCTGCCAGCCTTGGCGATCACGTCCGTAAACCGCTGCTCGGTCGCGAGGGAGCCAACGTCACCATCATTCAAGGTGGCAGCGACGTCGAAACCCACCCCGGAGATTATGGCGACGAGGGCTACATCATCCAAGATTTCGCTCCGCTACCGGCTTTCAGCGCTGCCGATTCTGATCATGAGGTACATCCCATGTGCGGGGTCTGGATGATTGATGGGACGCCACAGGGGCTAGCAATCCGCGAATCGACGACCCTCGTCACCGACAACGCTAGCCAATTCGTTCCCCACATCGTCAGCGATGCCCCACATCGCACTGCCCCTGTAGAACCAACCGGGATTCTGCCGCATTCAGATTGGTCTAGCGTCTGGGTCAATCCACCTACTGCTACTGCCAACTCAGCACACAAGGAGAACTAAGATGCTGCTGGATTATCTTGCTACCGTGCCGCACGCGCTCGTTGTGCTAGGAGCCTGCCTCGTCTTTTTGACGCTGCAATGGCATCTTGTGTCTTGGCTCACTACCCACGATGACAGTGCTGATCTGCGACGCGGCAATCTAGCCGAGAGCATTGAGCGAGGCAGCCTTGTCTTAGCTCATGTGATTGGTCTGGCCTGTGCCATCACCTTGATCGACTCCGAGAACTTCTGGCCAACATGTGGCGTCTTCGCTCTTGCAGCGCTGGCAATCACTGTGCTGCCACTCGCCACTCGGCCATTTCTCAACCATGTTTTGTTGCCTACCATCGACGACGATGCCGCTATCGCTGAGGGCAATGTCGCGCTGGCGCTTGTTCGCGGTGGAGCCTTCCTAGGAATCGGTTGTATCGCAGGCGCTTCGCTCATGGGCACTACTGGTGCATGGTGGAGCGATATTGCTGCCGCGCTGCTGTTCTTCGCGCTGGGTCTGTTCTTGGTCACCATCGTGTATTGGCTCCACGAGCAGCTCACCCCGTACGACCTTCACGGTCGTATCTCGGCGGGCAAAGTCGGTGCTGGCGTGGAATCTGGTTCCCTCATTTTGGCGATCTCGATGGTGACAGCAATCGGCGTCGCTGGAGATATGACGAGCTGGGCCAATGGCTTACTAGCTTTCGGGCTCACTGCCGTCATTGCTCTTGCCTTGCTTATCCCCGCCTGGTACTTGCTCACCGCCTTCGGGCCAGGACATTTACCCCACGCCTTACACAATGACGATAACGACGCTGGTGCCATCGTCGTTGCTGGGTTCCTCGTCGGGATCGCGCTTCTTGTGTGTGTGCTACTTCGGATCTTGTAATGTCCGCAATAACGCTGAGGGGCTCCCACCACAATGGTGGGAGCCCCTCAGTTATGTGTACTTGAGTTAGCTCTTTAAGGTTTTGCTTCCCTCATCGGAAAGCAAGACTGCGCGCCATGACTCAATATCGGTGCGCTGACGCAACAATTGACGACGCTCGCGCTCCGTCATGCCACCCCAAACCCCCCATTCGATCCGGTTATCTAGCGCTTCGGCTAGACATTCCGATCGGACTGGGCAGCCCATACAAATCTGCCGTGCTCGCTTCTGGTCGGCCCCTTCAGGAAAGAGCGCATCTTCCATACCACGGCACTTGGCCTTCAACGTCCAATCGCCAGAGTACTTACTCGCCACGTCACCCTCCCTCTTTCAAGGGCCCCCGGTGCGGGAGCTTGTCCTTAATGCTAGACGCTGAGGCGGAAGAATGAAAAGGTGAAATATCTATCACCCCTGTGCTACTTGACAGCAACGCTTCAAAGAATTAGGAGTCCAACCAAGCCTCCAGCACCGGGAAACTGATGATTTTTCGCGTACTCTAGGAGTCATGCCACCTACTCGCAATGCCGATATGAAGGGCACCAAAGCCTACGCCGCTGTCATGTTCGTCGTGATCAGCGTGATCTCAGGTTTGCTGCTGTCTGGACTTCTCGTTCCGTTCGTCGCCGTTGGCGGCGCTGGAGCGAATGCCGTTGCGGAGGCCATGAATAACCTCCCCGCAGAGTTTGAAGCCCCCGATCAGTTCCAAGGCTCGAAGCTGGTACTCGCCGACGGCACCCTGCTGGCGACCATTGCTGAGCAGGACCGCAAGTACGTCGCACTGGATCAAATTAATCCGCTGCTACGCAAAGCCCAGATCGCGATTGAGGACCACCGCTTCTATCAGCATGGTGCTCTCGATGTCCGTGGTTTTATGCGCGCACTGATTAAGGGTGGTGGCGGTCAGGGTGGCTCGACGCTGTCACAGCAGTACGTCAAGCAGGTGCAGATTCAGATCGCGCTTGACTCTGGCGACAAGCAGGCCGAGAAGAAGGCTCAAGAACGCACCCTGTCACGCAAGGTTCAGGAGTTGCGTCGCGCCATGGCCATTGAGCGCAAGTACAGCAAGGACCAGATCCTTGAGCGCTACCTCAATATCGCGTACTACGGCGATGGTTCCTATGGCGTGGAATCAGCAGCTCAGCACTACTTTGGTGTGAGCGCGAAAGACGTCACATTGGAGCAGGCAGCCCTCATTGCGGGCATGGTGCAAAACCCGTCGGCTACTGACCCCGTCAATCACCCCAAAGCAGCTCTTGAACGTCGCGATATGGTGCTTCAGCGCATGTCTGATCCCTTGGTGGCAGATGAGCTGGCCAAGATTGCTCCTACTGATGTTGTTGTCACCAAGGAGCAGACTGAGAAGGCCCAAGAAATCCCCTTCGATAAGACCAAGGTCAAAGCTCGCGCCGATGGCTGCGTCGCATCGCCCTACCCCTTTATTTGCGACTACGCCACGCGCGAGTTGCTCAAGACCACATCGCTTCGCGGGACGAGCAGTAACGCTGCCGAGGCTCGCCAGAATGCCCTCAATATCCTCAACCGCAAGGGCTTGACCATCAAGCTTTCGGTCGATAATCGGTTCCAGGAGTCTGCTACCCGACACCTGAATGAGTTTGTTGCTCCCACCGATCCCGTCATCGGTACGATGTCGAGTGTCGAGCCTGGCACAGGTCGTATCGTCATGATGGTGCAGTCTCGCCCCACCATGGGTAGTGATGCCGGGGCCGGAGAGACCTTCTACAACTACAACGTGAGTGAAGATTTCGGTGGCGCTGAGGGCTACCAGGCAGGCTCTACGTTCAAGGTTTTTGCTGCTGCAGCAGCTTTTGACAAGGGCATTCCGATGTCCAAGGTTTACAACTCCCCCTC
>JBOFIQ010000056.1:0-1557 GCA_051650245.1 Propionibacteriaceae bacterium
ATGAGGCCGCTGGCGACGAAGGGGAGCGGCGGGCAGGAATCGATCCCAGGGCACCCAAGCGAGAGGTGCGAGTCATCGTCGACACCGGCTCCGGGCCCGTGGGACGCGAGGTAGTCCCTGATCGGATTGATGACGTAAACCGACAGGTCATTGAGGTTAAGAATACCAACGAGATCAGACCTGATCGAGTGCAGATTCTCGCGGAGGCCGAGTGGGCGCGACAGAACGGCTACACGATGACCCTTGTCGTCGACCATCGCACCGTGATCAATGATCCGAAGATCCAAGAAATGGTCAGCAACGGGCAGATTCAAGTAGTTAGAAAGGAACTTGATGACGCATACTTCTAATTACATCGGCATGCCGCAGGGCGACGACTGGATGGACAATATTCCCTCTCAGTATGTTCATGGAGAACGTGGGTTTGATGCACGCATAATGCACGATCTGGCAGAGGTTGGGGTGCGTGCTTACACACTAGATGCGCTTGCCAACGGCCCCGCAACGATTCCTGAGGCCATTCCTGTTTTCATAGACTGGCTGTCTCATCTAGAGGAACGCATACCCGGGCCGGAACCAGATCATGGTCACCGCTCGATTATCCGTTCCGGTTTAATTCGCAACCTCATCGACCCGGCAGCACGCGGAAATCAGCAGGTAATTGACCTACTCATCAGCCAGGTCCAACATCAGCCACCCCTACCATTGCGGCAGATAGATTGGGCACTCGGTGGCCTCAAACTAACCTGCGGGCCAAAAGATTTCTCAAAGATCGTTGCGCTTATTCCCGACCTGCCTGCGGGTACGCCAATCATTCCGGTCATTCAATATCTAGGAAAAGTGAAAACACGCGACTCTCATCAATTGCTAATCAGATATCTCAACGGGCCGGCACGCGAATTCGCAATCAAAGCACTCGTTCAAGCGAAGGCGCCCGGCATTCGCCATCTCATCGAACCTCTTGTCCACGACCCGGATACGCTGGTTCGAAAGGCAGCCCGACGCGCTATGGAACGACTACCCAATGACTGACGAGCCCGATCACCTCAAAGAAATCGCAGAGCGTGTGCGCGCCCAGGTGGCGGAGCTGGAATCGCAGATGAGCAGGATCGACGCGATAGAAGCCGAGGCCGAATCCATGGATCGGATGGTCCGTGTCCGAGTGAACGCAAACGGAATGGTCCTCGGCATCCAGCTTCACCAAGCGACAGCGCGCATGGATCGTGGGCGACTTGGGACGCTGATCGCCGAGACCGCCCAGGCCGCGGCGTATCGGGCCTCTGATGCTGCCCATCAATTTTTCGAGGGCCTTCTCGCGACACGCGCTGAACTTCAGCAGGCAGCAGAGGCAATCCATCCTGAGGCCCGTCAGATGTTCAGCAGCCACCTGCCGGCCCCGCACTCTTCCCCATCACCAAGCCATTGCCCTCCCGCAAAGCCGCCTGTCGTTTACCCAACGCAACAACCTCCACAGCGCTACGCAGCGCTCGATGACGAGGACGCCCATTACGAACGCTTCAATCAAAACCCCTTTGGGAGAAGTTGATACAAGCGAAC
>JBOFIQ010000057.1:0-1377 GCA_051650245.1 Propionibacteriaceae bacterium
GCCCTACCCGGCGATTGATGAGAACACTCCTGAGGTCAAGGCGGCGGTTGATTCGGCAAAGGCTCGTATTGAGACGATGCTCTCCATCAACGGCGAGCGTACGGTCGATGACATCCACAAGGAACTCGGCCAGATCATGTGGGAATACTGCGGCATGGAGCGTCGTGAAGAGGGCCTCAAGGTCGCTATCGGCAGAATCCGCAAGCTGCGCGATGAGTTCTGGAAGAACGTCAAGGTCACGGGTGTGAACGAAGACTTCAACCAGGCGCTCGAGCGTGCTGGCCGTCTCGCTGACTTCTTGGAGCTTGGTGAACTTATGTGCATCGACGCTCTCCATCGTCGCGAGTCCTGTGGCGGTCACTTCCGTGCTGAGTCGCAGACGGAAGAGGGCGAAGCCAAGCGTGACGACGAGAACTTCCTCTACGTCGCTGCTTGGGAGTTTGCGGGCGATGATCGCAAGCCCGTCCTCCACAAGGAGCCGCTGATCTACAAGGCAATCGAACTCAAGCAACGGAGCTACAAGTGAAGATCCACCTGCGAATCTGGCGTCAGGCGAACAACGACGCCCGGGGAAAGTTCGAGGAGTATGACCTCGACGGTGTGTCCACCGACATGTCCTTCCTCGAGATGTTTGACATGCTCAACGAGGACCTCACGCGTCGTGGGATCGAGCCGGTTGCGTTCGACCACGACTGCCGTGAAGGTATCTGTGGCACCTGTGGCGTTGTCATCAACGGTCTGGCCCATGGTGGTCAGCAGTCGACGACCTGTCAGTTGCACATGCGTTCATTCGAAGATGGCGCAACGATCGAGGTTGAGCCATGGAAGGCTGGCGTCTTCCCGGTCATCAAGGACCTCGCCGTTGACCGCTCAGCTCTGGACAAGTTGATCCAGGCTGGTGGCTTCATCTCGAACTCCACTGGTGGCGCGCAGGATGCAAATAACCTGCCCGTTGGCAAGGAGAAGGCCGGTAAGTCCTTCGACGCTGCTACGTGCATCGGTTGTGGTGCTTGCGTCGCTGCTTGCCCGAACGGTTCAGCCATGCTGTACACCTCGGCCAAGATCACGCACTTGGCACTGCTGCCGCAGGGCCAGCCGGAGCGTCATCGTCGCGTCAAGTCGATGATTGCTACCCATGATGAGCTTGGTTTCGGTGGCTGCACCAACATCGGCGAGTGCGCCGAGGTATGCCCCAAGCAGATTCCGCTGGCCTCGATTAGCCAGTTGAACCGCGACCTCATCGCCTCGATGTTTAGTGGTGACGGTAAAGAAGCATACAAACTACAACAGGGGGCGGGCTCTTCGACGAGAAGAGTCCGCCCGCTGTCTTTTATCTACTGTGAAAGTACAGGGCCGCTGTGCTGATTTCTCGTCAGT
>JBOFIQ010000058.1:0-1189 GCA_051650245.1 Propionibacteriaceae bacterium
ATCTGGTCAAGCGCAACTCGGTACCAGTCCTTGTGGCTCTGCTGGCCTCGACCATTTCTATCTTGGTTATCTTCTAAGAGGAACTCATGGATAACCTCTTTGCAGTAGAACAGCTCTCCGATACGCTGCTTCGCCAGCGTGTCATGGTGCCCATGCGTGATGGTGTTCATCTTGCGACTGACGTGTACTTCGCCGCTGCCTTAAGCAGCGGCGAAGTCCGTCCTATCGTCTTTGAACGCACTCCATACGGTGTACGTAAAGTCCGAGACTCCGACCAAGATGCCCCAGGAACAGACATTCCTACCCCCGAGCAGCAAGCAGAACGGATCTTGGCTCGGGGCTATGGCTATGTGCGTCAAGAGTGCCGTGGCCGAGGCGATTCTGAAGGCGAGTTCGTCAAGTACCTCAATGAGGTCGAGGACGGCGCCGACAGTATCGAATGGATCAATGCACAGAGCTGGTGCGACGGGCAGGTGCTCACCACCGGTGTGTCCTATTCCGCGCATGCCCAGCTTGCAACCGCGTCACAAGCCCCGCGTGGCTTGGCCGCCATGATCTTGGATTCAGGTGGGTTTAACTCAGCTTTTGAAGCAGGCGTGCGCATGGGCGGAGCCTTTGAGCTCAAGCAGGTGACCTGGGCAGTCCGTAACGCCAAGGTCAGTCCTGAAGCCGTCCGCGATCCCGCGATCAAGAAGACTCTTGACGAGGCCGATATCCCCGCCGCTTTCGACTCTCATCCGTGGTCGCAAGGAACGTCCCCACTCGCAGTAGCCCCTCAGTATGAGCAGTTCTTGCTCGACCAGTGGCGCGACGAAGTGCTCTCTGACGTGTGGAAGGCGCCTTCGGTCTACGGGCGCGGGTACTACGCGCAGATGAACGACGTCCCAGCACTGTTCATCTCAAGCTGGTACGACCCCTATACCCGGTCTGCCATCGAGAACTTCCATGCCTGGCAGAGCACCAAGACTGCGCCGGGATACCTCGTCCTGGGCCCCTGGACCCATGGCAAGCGCACCCGTAGCTGGGCTGGTGATCTTGAGTGTGGTGCAGCCGCAACGCTGTCCCCCGCGTTGGCGCCGACCTACCTAGACTTCCGCATGGACTGGTTCGATGAGGTGCTACGTCAGCGTGGTGAAACTAGCCCTGCCGTACGGTACTTCCTCATGGGTGGTGGCGATGGCACCTGGAG
>JBOFIQ010000059.1:0-2406 GCA_051650245.1 Propionibacteriaceae bacterium
CTCGTTCCGACGACGGTGTCATACCGCACAGATAAGGACATTGTTGATCTTGGCACACACGGCGAGCCAAAGTTGGAGAGCATCGTTGCTGCCAATCCAACAGTCATTATTAGCGGACAGCGTTTCACCCAGCATGAGAAGAAGATTGCTGAGATAGTGCCGACAGCTGCGATTGTAAACTTTGATCCCCGAAAGGATCAGCCGCTCGATAGCGAACTCAAGCGGGGTACCACCGCTATGGGGGAAATCTTCGGCAAGCAGGCAGAAGCAAAGAAGCTGACAGATGGTCTCGATGCTGCAGCTAAACGAGCGAAGGAATCGTATAAGAAGGGCGATAAAGTCCTGGCAGTCAATGTTTCGGCAGGGAAAATTGGCAATATTGCGCCAAAAGCTGGACGTACCATTGGTCCAATCTATGACATGGTGGGCTTGACACCAGCGCTTGAGGTCAGCGGTTCTACCAACGATCATCAAGGTGATGAGATCTCGGTTGAGGCTATTGCGCAGTCGAATCCGGAGTGGATCTTGGTGATGGATCGCGACGCTGCGATTAAGGCCAATGACCCCAACTACAAGCCTGCCAAGGAGATCATCCAGAACTCTGAGGCGCTGAAGAATGTTCCTGCCGTCCAAAAGGGTCAGGTCATTTACATGCCAGCCGATACCTACCTCAACGAAGGTATCGAGACCTACACCGAGTTCTTGAACTCGATGGCAGATGCTTTCGCAAAGGCAAAGAAGTAAAACCCAGTGCTATCGCGATTACGACGCAAGGCTGACACGTCAGCTACCGCTAATCGTGGCTCGGCTGCCCAGGTTCGTGGACAATCCACGGAGCTGGGCAGCTTGGCGCTAGCTCGTCCCCGCGCGTCTGCCCGATCCTATGTGTCGCTAGGCATCGCTGTTGTTTTTGTGGTGGGGCTGCTGGGGCTATCACTTGTGGTGGGAGCTTACGACATTACCGCTGGGCCGCATGGCCGTGAGATGTTCGCAATTACGCGTATTCCACGGACAGCAGCGCTGGCATTGGCTGGTGCTGCAATGGCGATCTCAGGGCTTGTCATGCAATTGCTGACGCAGAACCGCTTTGTCGAGCCGACGACAATTGGCACGACGGAGTGGGCAAGTCTGGGGCTGCTTGTGGTCATGATCTTCTGGCCAGAAGCAAATCTTGTGACCCGAATGACTGGAGCGATTATCGCGTCATTTGTTGGCACGATGATCTTCTTCCTCTTCTTGCGACGGGTCTCGCTCAGGTCGTCACTTGTGGTTCCCATCGTCGGGATCATGCTTGGCTCAGTTGTTGGTGCACTCACGATCTTCCTTGCGCTCAAAACAAACTTGCTTCAAAATCTCGGGATGTGGTTTGCGGGCAGCTTTACCTCCATTTTGCGCGGCCGCTACGAAATCCTTTGGCTCGTCTTATTCGTTGTCATCGCGATCTTCATTGCTGCCGATCGATTTACGGTTGCGGGCCTAGGGGAGGAGATTGCTACGAATGTTGGTCTTAACTATCGTCGTGTCATTCTTATTGGAACTGGTCTTGTTGCCATCGCTACTGGAATCGTGACAGTGGTAGTGGGAAATCTTCCCTTTATTGGACTGATCGTGCCCAATATCGTCTCCATGGTGCGGGGCGATAATCTGCGTGAGAATCTTCCGTGGGTGTGTCTTAGCGGTATTGGGCTGGTTGCGGTGTGCGACCTTATTGGGCGGTCATTGATTATGCCCTTTGAGATTCCGGTATCGCTGATCTTGGGTGTCATGGGGTCGGCAGTATTTATTGTCATTATTCTGCGGCAGCGTCGCCATGGCTAGGACAGGGACATTTACTTCGGTTGCTGCTCGTCGTCGTTACGGTGTGCTGATGGCAGCATTGGTGGTCTTAGCGGTGTTCTTTGCTTGGGGGCTGCTGACGTGGAATATCCCGGTGCCGGTAAGTCATCCAGGCTATTGGCGTATCGTGTCGCTGCGGCAGAGCCAGGTTCTCATCATCGGGGTGGTAGCGCTATGCCAAGCGGTGGCCACTGTTAGCTTTCAGACGGTAACGAATAATCGTCTAATTACACCGTCGATCATGGGTTTTGAGGCGATCTATGTCGCGATTCAGACGACGGCGGTGTATGTCTTGGGTGCTGCTGGAGTAGTAGCCCTCCAAGGGCTACCGCAGTTTGTTCTCCAGGTCGTGCTCATGGTGCTGTTCTCGGTATTTCTCTATAGCTGGTTGCTTTCAGGGAAACTGGGCAACCTCCATGTCATGTTGCTCGTCGGTATCATCATCGGCGGTGGCTTGCGCTCGGTAGCAGCCTTCATGCAACGCTTGCTCACCCCGAGCGAATTTGATGTGCTGGCTGCTCGCCTTTTCGGTAGCGTCGCCAATGCTCATGCGGAATACCTTACGGTAGC
>JBOFIQ010000060.1:0-6338 GCA_051650245.1 Propionibacteriaceae bacterium
CAGGGACTGACCTACATAGGGAACCTCACGCGCTAGTCGAGCAGCAGCGGCCATCGTGTCGGCAAATTCGACGAGTCCATAGCGCTGCTTGTGCTCCTCATATGCTCTGACCAAGCTCAATAATTCGCGTCGCTCGGCATTACACACAAGAGCATCAGCAACAGCTTTGTAAACCGCTTGTCGAAATAGCGGTGCCGCTTCTAGCGCCTCATCATGGCGATTAAGCTCAGCTTCTACTTGCGCTGGGGTCACGAGATGGGAATTCATCTGTGCTGCCAAGCCCAAGACTTTTTCAGCGATTGCTGCCGGGGACAGGCGCGATAATCTCGGTAACGGTCCTCTGGCAGCGTGTACTACTGCGCTTGCTGCTTGAAACCGGCCAGCATCCGTCAGCAATCGGCGTCCTGGTTCTAAGCCAATCCGCACACCATGCTCGGTGACTAAGGCACCAGCGAAAGCGTCGTAGGTCATGACGTCAGGCTCGCCATCATGGTCGAGAAGCTCACTGAATCCGGCGTGGATAAGAGCGTTACGTACCCGATGAGATAGTTCCGCTGCTGCTTTACGAGTAAAGGTAAGCCCCAATACTTCGTTGGGCCGGACTTGTCCGGTGCCAACAAGCCATACCACTCGGGCTGCCATTACCGTGGTCTTGCCCGATCCAGCCCCAGCGATGATGACTCCCGGACACAGCGGTGCTGTGATCGCTGTCAGTTGTTCTTCCGAAAATGCAATATCGAGCACCTTCGTGATATCGAAGTCATGACTCATGCGTCAAATACCTGCTTTCCGGTAGAAACCGCCGGGCAGCTACCCGCGACAGCGCAAGAACGACATGTGGGCGAAGTCAATGCGGGGTACTCCCCCTTACGGATAATCGAAACTGCCTGGCGAGCTTTATCCACGATCCAGTCAGGACCAGTTGCAGAAAGTGCTGGTTGAGCTAGAACCGTGGGCAAAAGCGGTGCCTTGGTTGGCGCCTTACGCAGATATACCACTTCTCCACCACCGCTTATCGTGCCCAGGTCCGCGAATCCTCCACTGTCAATAGCCCATTGGTAAATCCCTAGCTGCTCGTGGTGGACGACCTCAGCCACAGTGGGAATATGCTGACCCGTCTTGAGATCAACCACGACTAACGAACCGTCGTCGGCTCGTTCAATACGATCCACGAATCCCTCGATTATGACCTTCTCGTCATCAACATCAACCTCGCAGCGGAAATGCACTTCTGTTCCGACAAGTTCACGAGGATTGAGCACAGACCAGGCCTTAAATCTACGTAAAGACTCAGTAGCAGCTTGGCGTTCTGCCTCCAGGTACCAACCACCATCACCCAAATCTGCCCAGGCTCGATCAAGCCGTTCGAGGAGTTGTTCCTCGCTCCAATCTGGTTCTGCAGCATCACAAATAGCATGGACGGCCGACCCAATGGTTTGGCGCAATGCAGCCCTGTTACTGCCTTGTGCTTGACGTTCAAGGTACCAACGTCGTGGACATTGCAAAAGCCCAGCCAAGGTAGAGCCTGTAAGCCGGATCTGCTCGTCTTGATCTAATGGCGCACAGTCGTCAGCAGTAGCTGAGACCTCTGCAATCCCCCACCAGCGAGCAGGATCAGCTCCCGGAGCGATATGGTCACCACGGCTATCTGTCAGTTGAGCAAGCTCGGCTAACCGGTGCGCTGCAGCTATCCGTACTGATTCAGTAAGAGATTGATCCGTCAGGCTGCGTCGTAGCTCAGCGATCAATCCTGACAGCGTGTGAGCTCGCTGGGGACGACCTTGCCGGACGCTCACTGGCACGCCTAGCTCATGGATGAACCGAGAAGGTTGCAGTCCACCGTCGCCAGCTTCAGCAACAGCGCTGACGACCAGATGTGTTCTCGCCCTAGTACAGGCGAGATAGAACAATCGCCGCTCTTCAGCGAGACGGACTGAACGTGGCTCGGCCTCAGCGAGTCCAAGACGTGTCAAACGATCGGCAGATAAGAGGCTGCCGCGTTCGCTGAGCGCTGGCCAACTGCCTTCTTGGACACCTGCTACCACCACAACATCCCACTCCGCGCCTTTTGCTCGGTGTGCAGTGACTAACTGGACTGCATCGCGTGCCACATCACCTTCGCGGTGGATATCAGCAGGAATCTGTTGGTCTTGGATAGTGCGAACGAAATCAATAATGCTGGTCTGCTGGGCTTCTTCTCGACGCGAAGCAAGGTCAAAAAGAGCAACCAAGACATCAAGATCTCGGTCAGCAGCGCGACCAAGATCACCGCCCCGTTCTGAAGCTCGACGTAACCGCTCTGGCCAGGCCGTTCCACTCCATAGTTGCCACAGCACTTCATGATTTGTGGCTCCACGCTGGTGCAGTTCACGAGCGCTGTGGAGCACATCGCGGAGCCGTGTCAGGGCAAGGATCTCTGTTGTGCGCGCTACCTCGGTAAGGCCACCTGACTCGACGAGAGCCTGTTGAAGCAAAATCGCCGAAGGACGTGGGTCATCACCATCCTCGCTACGCAAAAGTCGCGCCACCCGTCGTAGCGCAAGTGGGTCGAGGTTACCCAGCGGACTAGTCAAGAGCTGCTCGGCAACTTCGGGAGTGAGCGCGACCTGTTCTGAGACAACCTCAAGGGCGAGAAGTAGCGGAGTCACTGCCGGATCACTGCCTAATGGAGTTTCATCGCCAATCACACTTACCGGAACACCAGCAGCGAGCAGGCTGCGCGAGAGCCCAGGGAGATCTCCATGCCCGGAGCGGACGAGCACCGCCATCTTGCCCCACGGACGTTGGTGGTCAAGATGTTGTCGGCGTAAATACTCTGCGATGAAATCAGCTTGTGCTAGCGATGATTCGCAGTGCCATACGGCGACATCACCACCTGGGTTTTGCGACTGGATATCCCGGAGTTGGGCACTAGCTGAGCTAGGAATACCTGGGGTAAGAGGCAGCGCCATTGCAATGCCACGAGTGGCGTCAATAATCCGTTGCCCCGCCCGGAACGACTGGGTAAGGCATAGCATCTGCCCATCTCTGGCGCTCAGTGCACGAGCGTACTCTCCCACGACTCGAAGATCAGCACCACGAAAGCGATATACCGACTGATCTGGATCGGCGAAAACAACGCTGTGCCCTGTTATTCCGACCAGTTCTTGAAGTAGTGCTGCTTGTGATGGATCACAGTCATGGAACTCATCAACGAAGAACCAGGACAGCTCTCGACGGATCTGATCTCCAGTTGTGGGATCAGCCAGAAGTAGTCGAGCCCGATGAACTAACTCACCGTAATCCAACGTTCCAGCAAAATCTGTCATCGTCAGATAGGCCTCGAATAGCTCAGCAACTGCAACCCATTCAGGCTTGCCAGCCTGCTGACCAGCGCGGGCAATATCGTCCGGGTCCATACCCAATTGGCGCGCCCGAGCCAACACAGCCCGTACCTCACCAGCGAAGGCCCCCGTCGTCAATGCTTGGTGGAACTCAGTGGGCCAGGATTGGCTTCCTCGCTGCGCAATCAATTCGCGTAACTGAGCGTCTTGTTCCGGAGCGGTTGTTAACCGTGGCACTTCCCCAGAACCATAGGTCTGGATTAATGCCAAGCAAAGCCCATGCATCGTCACCACTCGTGGGGTACGACCTGCTGTAGCCCAGCGGCGACTGATCCGTGCGCGAAGTTCACGAGCCGCAGCCCGGGAAAACGTCATGACGACGATCTGCTCAGGAGCGACACCACTGCGCAATCTGGCACAGACTGCCTCAACCAAGGTGCTGGTCTTTCCCGTACCGGGGCCGCCCAGCACAAGGAGAGAATCTGCGTTAGACGTCACAACAGCACGCTGCTCGTCACTAAGCAGCGCCGAGTTCAAGTCATTGGCCAGTGGCCGCACTAGATCGTAAGGCACGAGATCCATCCCACCACAGCGCACTGACAATTTCGATTCCAGGCCTCGGCAAGCACATCCCAAGGGTCTAGCCTGGAGCCATGATCGATTTGCCTGGAATGCGTAAAAGCTACGACTCTGATGAGCTAGACGAAAGCCAAGCCGAGAACATCCCTGTTCGCCAATTCCAGGCCTGGCTAGAACAAGCAGTCGCTGCCAAAGTCCCAGAACCTAATGCCATGACGCTTGCTACTGTCGCTGCTGATGGACGACCTTCTACCCGCATCGTTTTACTCAAAGGCTTTGATGAGCAAGGCCCGGTCTTCTACACCAACTACCAATCACGCAAGGCTGACGAACTATCGACCAACCCACACGCAGCGCTGCAATTTCATTGGGTGGAGCTGGAACGAGTGGTACGCATCGAAGGCCGTATCGAAAAAGTGAGTGCAGCAGAATCTGATGCTTACTACCAGATGCGTCCTCTCGATAGTCGTCTTGGCGCATGGGCTTCGCCTCAGTCTCAGGTGATCGCTTCTCGAGCAACGTTGGTGAGTAACGTCGCCAAAGTCACTGCCAAACTTGGGCTGCACCCGCCCCGGCCTGAACATTGGGGTGGTTACCGTCTGGTCCCCGACACCTGGGAGTTTTGGCAAGGTCGCCCCTCACGGCTCCATGACCGTTTGCGCTATCGACTCGTCGATGGCCGCTGGCAACGCGAACGCCTGGCTCCATAAAACCTCGCCGGGTAAAACTCGCGCACAGCGCAGGGCCCAACTACACGTTTGCTTGACTCACCTGTGGGTTGTGGCTGCGATCAGAACCTCCGCGCCGCAATATCCAGGGCAATCATGGGGATATTCCTGATCGAGTTACCCCGGTGACGCCCCCATATCCCGATAGATTTAGCAGTGACGACGTCATCTACAGATTAGGAAACGCCCGTGAGCACGAACGAGCCTCAGTTCAATGCGCAGCCTGCCGCACCGACAAGCCTTGATCTTGGTGGCGCTGCCGCTGCTGTTGCCCCGACTCCTCTTGCACCGCCCTCGCTGAGCCTTGAGCCCGCTGCACCTGTTGGACAGGTCACGCAAACGCAGGCACCGAAAATGGCCCCCGCCATTGAAGCTGCGCAGGTTCCCGTTCTTGACGCCAAGGTCGATCAGTTCATGACTGCGCTCAGCGGAGCCCAGGCTGGTTCTCCCACATTTAACGCTCAAGCTGACGCGGTGCGCACCATGGGAGATCAAGATATTCGCAAGGCTGCCGAGTCATCGAACCGTTTGCTCCAGACTCCGGTGAAAGCGCTCAAAGAAGGCGGCTTATCGTCGAACTCCAATGTCGGTAAAACCTTGCTGGACCTGCGTCGCACTGTCGAAGATCTCGATCCCTCTCAAGCAAAGGGTGTCAAGAAGGTTCTTGGTTTCCTTCCCTTTGGTAAAGATGTTCAGAGCTACTTCCGCAAGTATGAATCCAGCCAGGACCACCTCAACGGCATCTTGACCGCGCTTCGTAATGGCCAAGACGAATTGCTGCGCGATAACGTCGCGCTCAACATGGAAAAGCAAAATCTGTGGCAGATCATGGGACGTCTGAACCAGTACACCTATATCGCTGAACGTCTTGACGCCAAGCTCTCTGCTGAGATTGCCCAGTGGCAACTCACTGATCCAGAAAAAGCGAAGGTCATGAGCCAGGACGTCTTATTCTACGTTCGCCAAAAGCACCAAGATTTGCTGACTCAGCTTGCAGTCTCGATCCAGAGCTACCTCGCCATCGATGTCATCATCAAGAACAACCTTGAGTTGATCAAGGGCGTTGATCGTGCCTCCACCACCACGGTTTCGGCACTGCGTACTGCCGTGATTGTGGCCCAGGCACTAGGTAATCAGCAGCTAGTTCTGACCCAGATCACTGAACTTAACCGCACGACGAGTTCCTTGATTGAGCGGACCTCGGAAATGCTCAAGGACAATTCAGCTCGGATTCAGGAGCAGGCCGCGACATCAATGATCGGCATCGAGCAGCTCCAGCATGCTTTTGCCAATATCTACGAAACGATGGATTCCATCGATAACTTCAAGCTTGCTGCGCTCAATAACATGTCGCAAACCATCGGCGTTCTCGAAAATGAGGTTGCCAAGTCCAAGTCGTACCTGAACCGCGTCAATCGCAATGACGTCCAAGCTGCGGTGAACTTTGCACTCAACGATGGCAGCAACGGTCCGACCATGGGACCCATTGGGAACCCGGCGCAGCACTAGCTGTGAAGGAATTGTTCACTATGGGTTTTTTTGATTGGCTCTTGGGTCGAAAGAAGCAGTCGCCGCAGCCGGCGCCCGACGCAGTCGCGGAGTCGGCACCGACTCCTGCTGATCTGCTCGCTGCTCTCGATCGTGTTGATGCCATGGTCGCAAGCGGTGTTGCCTTTCCTGTCACGTCGCGAGTACATCGAATAACCAC
>JBOFIQ010000061.1:0-4341 GCA_051650245.1 Propionibacteriaceae bacterium
CTCACGGGTACGCTCGCCCACACCGGCGAACACCGAGGTGCCACCGAAGTTGTGAGCAATACGGTAAATCATTTCCTGGATCAACACTGTCTTGCCAACACCAGCACCACCGAAGAGGCCGATCTTGCCACCCTTCACGTAGGGAGTCAGCAAGTCGAGCACCTTGATACCGGTCTCCAGCATCTCAGTACGCGGCTCTAGCTCATCGAACTTCGGAGCAGCGCGGTGAATTGGCCAGCGCTCGGTAATCTGCACTGATGCCGGGTCAGCGTTGAGCAACTCGCCGGTCACGTTCCACACGTGACCCTTGGTGACATCCCCAACCGGAACCGTGATGGGAGCGCCGGTGTCATGGACCTCGGCGCCACGCTGCATGCCGTCAGTTGGCTTCAGCGAAATAGCGCGGACCATGTTGTCGCCAATATGTAAGGCGACCTCCATGGTCAAGGTCGATGTGACCCCTTGCACCTCAACGTCGACTAACAAGGCGTTGGTGATGTCAGGCATCTGATCGGCGGCGAACTCAACATCGACGACCGGTCCAATGACCTGGGCAACACGGCCGATGCCGGGTACCTTGGCCTGAGGATCGTTCACAGTAGCGGTCACGGTTATTCCTCGCTCTGGGTTGCTTCGGCGAGCGCGGATGCGCCGCCAACGATTTCGGAAATTTCCTGGGTGATCTGAGCCTGACGAGCCTGATTGGCCTGTCGGGTCAGGGATTCAATGAGTTGCTGAGCATTATCAGTGGCTGATTTCATCGCCCGCTGACGGCTGGCAAGCTCTGAAGCTGCCGACTGCAACAGCGCATAGTGGACTCGGTTGCCTACATAGAGCGGAAGCAAGGTGTCCAATACCGTCTGTGCATCGGGTTCAAAGGTGTATTGCGGCAAAACGTCAGTCTTGACTGGAGCATTCTCACCTTCGACAACTTCCAATGGAAGCAGTCGAATAACCTCAGCTTTTTGCGTCAGCATTGAGACAAAACGGGTGTAGACGATATGGATCTCGTCAACGCCGCCTTGCTCAACGGGACGCAAAAAGAGGTCAAGTAATGCCTCAGCAATCTCGTGAGCTTGCGCATAACTCGGTTCATCAGAGAACCCAGTCCAGCTACGCTCAACATGACGATTACGGAATTGGTAATAAATGACGGCTTTGCGACCAGCAAGGTAAGGAACAACGTCTTTACCTTCCTCGCGCAGACGTTCCATCAACGCTTCACCCATACGAATGGCATTAGCTGAATAGGCTCCAGCCATGCCGCGGTCCGAGGTGAGCAGCAGCATGGCTGCTCGTGTCGGTTTCGGCGACTCCACGATGAGCGGGTGCTCAATATCGGAGTAGGTCGCCACCGCCGACACCGCGCGAGTGAGCTCGCGGGTGTACGGCGTCGCATGGGTCGCGCGCTGCTGGGCCTTGATGATCCGGGATGCGGCAATGAGTTCCATTGCGCGCGTGATCTTCTTGGTCGTCTGCACGGAGGCTTTCCGTGCGCGCAGCTCACGCAGACTTGCGGGCATGTGCTATCCCCGCTTCTGCTTAACGATCTGGGTCTGCTGGATCTCGTCGTCGGTCAGCGGCTCCTCCATGACAATGTCACGAATTGTGGTGCCGTCTGAGCAACGGAAGGTCTGCTTGACCACAGTGATCTCGCGACGTAGACCAGCCGCCAGATCATCGTCGAACTGACCAGTCTCACGAATGGTCTGCAACACTGTGCCGTTATGACGCAAATGCTCCAACATGTCTTGTTCAAAGCGTAAAACGTCAGCAACCGGAACATCGTCAAGCTCACCGTTGAGGCCAGCCCAAATGGAAGCCACCTGCTCCTCGACGGGGTACGGCGAGTACTGCGGCTGCTTGAGCAACTCCATGATGCGTGCACCACGATCAAGCTGACGACGAGTCGCCGGATCAAGGTCAGATGCGAACATCGCGAAGGCCTGCATGTCGCGGTACTGCGCCAAGGTGATCTTGAGCGTGCCCGAAACCTTCTTCATCGCCTTGATCTGAGCAGCGCCGCCTACACGCGAAACCGAGTTACCGACATCGATAGCCGGACGCTGGTTGGCGTTGAACAGATCGGAGAGCAAGAAGATCTGACCGTCGGTGATAGAAATCACGTTGGTCGGAATGTAGGCCGAAATATCATTGGCCTTGGTCTCGATGATCGGCAGGCCTGTCATCGAACCACCACCGAGCTCATCGGAGAGCTTGGCGCAGCGCTCAAGGAGACGGCTGTGCAAGTAGAAGACGTCGCCAGGGTAGGCTTCGCGGCCCGGTGGACGGCGCAACAATAGCGACATAGCGCGGTACGCCTCAGCCTGCTTGGTCAGATCATCAAAGACGATAAGGACATGCTTGCCGCCATACATCCAGTGCTGGCCGATAGCCGAACCTGTGTAGGGAGCGATGTACTTGAAGCCGGCGGGATCTGAAGCCGGAGCATGCACGATGGTGGTGTATTCCATCGCACCGGCATCTTCAAGCGAGGTACGCACCTCAGCAACGGTCGAGCCCTTCTGTCCGATGGCAACGTAGATGCAGCGCACCTGCTTGCTCGGATCACCAGTGGCCCACGCTGCCTTCTGATTGATAATGGTGTCAATCGCGATGGCCGTCTTACCGGTCTTGCGGTCACCAATGATGAGCTCACGCTGTCCACGGCCAATCGGAATCATGCCATCAATAGCCTTGATACCGGTTTGCAGCGGCTCTTCAACAGACTGACGTGCCATAACGCCGGGAGCCTGAAGTTCAAGAGCGCGGCGATCTTGAATGTCCTTGATCTCGCCAAGGCCATCAATCGGATTACCCATCGCATCAACGACACGCCCGAGGTAACCATCGCCCACGGGGACAGACAGTACCTCGCCGGTGCGCTTGACCGTTGAGCCTTCTTCAATGCCTTCAGAGTTACCGAGGACCACGACACCGATCTCGCGAACGTTGAGGTTGAGCGCAATGCCCAGCGTCCCGTTCTCAAAGCGAAGCAGCTCGTTGGCCATGCACGAGGGCAGACCTTCGACGCGAGCAATACCATCGCCAGAGACGATGACGGTGCCGATCTCCTCTGCCGTGGCCTGCTCCGGCGTGTAGTTCTGGACGAACTTGTCCAGGGCCTCCCGGATTTCTTCCGGACGAATATTGAGTTCCGCCATGACTGACTTCGTTCCTGACTCGTAGGTTTCTAAGCTAGTTTTCGACGCACATCGGTGATGCGGTCTGCGACAGTTCCTTCGATGACATGGTCACCAAGTGTCACCCGGACCCCACCAATAACGGCGGGATCAATCGTGATGTGCATATCGACGTCGTGGCCTGCCTTCTTGGCAAGAATTGCACGAAGCCGTTCAGACTGCTCCTGCGTCATTGCACGAGCAACCACTACCTCGGCAACGGTGCGCTGTTTTAACGCAGCCGCTAGATGTAGATAGTGCTCAATAGTCAAACTGAAAGTACGCTCACGCGCCGTCACACCACGCGTGACCAACCGAAGCGCTTCAGCGCTGATTTTGGTACCGAACACATCAGTGACCAATGCTTGGCGCGTCACGGTGGGAGCTTTACGTTCGGCAAGGGCCTCACGCAAGGGGTGATTCCCACTGACGAGGGTATTGACCTCGAACAGTTCACTCGTGACGGTATCGAGCTGGCTCTGGGCAGCAGCGGCATGGAGCACTGCACGAACGCCTTGACGTTCAATGGCTGCTGCTAATGAACGTCCAGATGCCCAATGCAACGCCACCGCTGCCGTCACGACGGCTTGGGTTGGCTGTGCGATCTGCGTACCCAGGAGCTGGCGTACCAACTCCTGACGCTGAACAACGGGGCGAGCCGGATCAGTCAAAGCACGACGTAAACCAGACTGCGTATCAAGAAGATCGACGACAGCAACTAGCTCGTCGGCAAGTTCCATCGACGGCACCTGGGCGTCAAGGGCGCGATCAAGCTCCCCCAGCCGCGCTTCGGCGGGATTGAGCACTACAGACTGGCTCATGCCTGCTCCAGTTCCTCCAAGAAGCGATCCACCGTGCGTTGAGCACGAGCATCATCAGACAAGGACTCGCCCACGATCTTGCCGGCCAGACCGGTCGCCATCGAGCCGATTTCTGCCTTGAGCTGGGTCTTAGCCATGGCACGATCAGCTTCAATCGCTGCTTTAGCCTGGGTCACCATGCGATCAGCATCAGACGATGCCTGCGCACGGATATCAGCAGCCTGAGCCGCAGCCTGAGCCTTAGCGTCTTCACGGATTCGTGACGCCTCTTCACGGGCAGAACTGAGCTTTTGTTGATAGGCCAGCTTCGTTTCCTCAGCTTCACGCTGAGCTGCCTC
>JBOFIQ010000062.1:0-7786 GCA_051650245.1 Propionibacteriaceae bacterium
GCAGAAATCGCCAATATCATCGGCGGCTCTCCTGACGATGTCATGCGCGTATCAGCCAAAACCGGTGTGGGTGTCCAAGAACTCCTCGACAAAATTGTCGACCTAGTACCAGCACCCAAAGGCAACAAAAATGGTCCAGCACGAGCCTTGATCTTCGACTCTGTCTATGACATCTATCGCGGTGTGGTGACCTACGTGCGCGTGATTGACGGCGAACTATCGCACCGTGAACGCATCCTCATGATGTCGACCAAGGCTGCCCACGATGTGTTGGAAGTGGGGGTTATCAGCCCCGAGCCGTGTAAGAGCCAAGGCTTAGGCGTAGGTGAGGTGGGATACCTCATTACCGGGGTGAAGGAAGTACGCCAATCTCGTGTCGGTGACACCATTACGCTCTCGGGAAAGCCAGCCACCCAAGCGCTTGCGGGATATCGCAGTCCCAAGCCCATGGTGTTCGCCGGTATTTATCCCATCGACGGCAACGATTTCCCTGAACTTCGTGAATCGCTCGACAAACTCCAACTCAATGACGCAGCGCTCACCTTCGAGCCAGAGAAATCAACGGCTCTGGGTTTTGGCTTCCGTATGGGCTTCTTGGGTTTGCTCCACATGGAAATTGTGCGGGAGCGGTTGGAGCGAGAGTTCAACTTAGATCTCATCTCCACAGCTCCAACGGTGGAATATCGCGTCGTGATGGAAGATGGCTCAGAGCATGCGGTGACGAACCCGTCGGAGTACCCATCCGACGGCAAGATCGCGTCGGTCTATGAGCCCATCGTTAAGGCGTCAATTCTGACCCCGACTGACTACATCGGCACCATCATGGAGCTGTGCCAGCAACGTCGCGGCACGCAGACAGGAATGGATTACCTCTCGGAAGACCGTGTAGAGATCCACTACACCTTGCCGCTAGCTGAGATCGTTTTTGATTTCTTTGACGCCTTGAAGTCGCGGACAAAGGGCTATGCCTCACTAGATTATGAAGAGGCTGGCGAGCAGGCCGCTGATTTGGTCAAGGTCGATATCTTGCTCAATGGCGATCCAGTTGATGCCTTCTCGAGCATCGTTCACAAAGACAATGCCTACAGCTACGGCGTCGAGATGGCAGGAAAGCTGCGCAAACTCATCCCGCGCCAGCAGTTCGCCGTCCCGATCCAGGCAGCAATTGGTGCGCGCATCATTGCTCGAGAGACGATCAGCGCCATGCGTAAGGATGTTTTGGCTAAGTGCTACGGCGGCGATATTACGCGTAAGCGCAAGCTGCTA
This sequence comes from Propionibacteriaceae bacterium, assembly GCA_051650245.1. Taxonomy (GTDB): domain Bacteria; phylum Actinomycetota; class Actinomycetes; order Propionibacteriales; family Propionibacteriaceae; genus JBOFIQ01. Next base: position 1,267 of record JBOFIQ010000062.1, read on the forward strand.
GAAAAGCAAAAAGAGGGCAAGAAGCGGATGAAGATGATCGGCCGTGTCGAAGTCCCGCAAGAGGCCTTTGTTGCTGCGCTTTCTACGACAGAGTCCAAAGAAAAGAAGTAATCGCAGAGAAGGTCCTCACTGAAATATCAGCGAGGACCTTCTCTGTCTACTCACTAGCGGTTATGAGCCGGTTGCGGCTGCGTAGTCCGTAATGTAAGAAGTGACAATGTCCTTATCAGCTCCCATGATCAAATGTTCAATCCAACGATTCTGTCCGCGCATGAACAAGTATGCGCCGTGAACATTATCATCGCCAAGGAACTCAACATACTCAGAAGAGCCATAGTTGGTGGTTACTGTCTTCCACGTGAAAGTATTCATACCTTCCTTGGTGAGCATGAGCTCTACGTCGCCGCGAGAAAAGGTTAAGGCGAGCGGCTCAGTCAGCGCAAAAACAACATAGTGAGTAGTGCTGTTGAAGATGAGGTAGGAACCGCGTCCAAGCTTCTCGCGAACGAGTGAAGCATCGAGACCTGTTTGTGCGACAAAGTCTTCTCCGTAGTTAGGTTGGTCTTTCTTGGCTGGATCGGCCACGACGCAGCCCTCCGGAACATAGAAGTTCCCAGCCTCGCGTGCGGCCGCCGGAATCGGTAGCGCTACGGCTCCAGCAGGTGCCTTTTTCACAACTGCGTGTGACGAAGTGGAGGTTGAGGAGGTTGAGGTTGTACTGCGAGTTGTAGCACTAGTGCTTGTGGTCGTGACGCTAGATCTTTGTGAAGATTCAGTATTCAAGCCAGCGGAGCATGCAGACGCTGTTAATGCAGCAGCGACGGTAAGAGCTAGAGCGGTGATTTTGCGCATGCTCTAATTCTGCACCCTAGGGGTTCGTTTTGCGACTTGGCGATGTTGAGGTTCGCTGAATACACCTAAGCCATTTTGGTGCATCTGCGCTTATTTGATGCCGCTTGTTTCGATGCCCCTGACCAGCCATCGTTGCAAGAATAAGAAGACGATCAAGACTGGGATGATTGAGAGCATGGCACCAGCAAAGACTTCTGGGAACTTCACATTAGAACTGGTCAAATAACGCGACAGCGATACCTGGACGGTGCGAGTAGCATCACTTTGACCAATTAACATCGGCCACAAGAAACCGTTCCAGGAACCGATGAAGGTGATCGTACCCACTGCGGCGACCATCCCCAGCGAATTGGGAGCGACGATCCGCCAAAACATGGTCCAGTAGTTCGCGCCATCAAGGAATGCGGCCTCTTCTAGCTCACGAGGAAAGGTCAGGAAGTGTGAGCGGAATAGGTACGTAGCGAAGGCCGAAAACAGCATAGGGATGACTAGCCCGCGGTAGCTTGAAATCCAGCCTAAAGAGGACACCATGACGAAGGCAGGGACAAAGGTGATGGTAGCTGGAACCATGAGCGTGAACAGCGTGAGACCAAGAACAATCGAGGCAATGCGGGAACGGAATCGGGCCAGACCATAACCGGCCAACATGGACAGAACCACAACCCCGAGCGTTTGGACGAGAGCAACGATGGCCGAATGTGCCATCGACGGTAGCAGCGCCACGGACTCGTTGCTCACGATGGAGTGCAGCGTCGAACCCCCCACATTGTCAGGTAGCCAATGCCACTGTGCCGAGACGATCACACCGCTTGTCGACAGCGCATTACGCACGATGACGTAGAAAGGCAAGAGGAAAAGAGCAGCCAAGAAGCTGAGCACGCTGTACTGCACCACGAGAATACGGCGAGGAGTTTTCATCCTTCCTCCCGCGAACTATGACGTACTAGCGCTGTCTGGAGCAACCCAAAGATCACGATGATGAAGGTCAAGATCATGGTGCCAGCACTACCCAGGCCAAGATCTTGGGAACCGCCCCCGAGCGAGATGAGATAGAGGTAGACCAGCGGGGGCTTGGCAAAGGGGGGATACCCACCAACAAGTTGGTTGAGCAGGTTATAGAACTCGTCAAAGGCCTGGAACGAGCCGATGAGGAGCAACATCGAGACTGCAAGGCTGGTGGGGCGCAACTGAGGAATCGTCATGTGACGCAGTACCGACCAGCGGCCAGCGCCATCAATGGCGGCTGCCTCATAAATCTCGCAAGGAATCTTATTGAGCCCAGCGATAAAGAGGATCATGTAGAACCCCACTTGGAGCCAGAGCCGCAGCGTGACCAATGCCACCCAATGCCACCCGGACTCACCCGAGAGCCACCGTATCGGCTGCCCACCTGCAGCGACGAGAAGTTGATTAGCCAGACCAAACCGGGCGCCATTGAAAAACGATAAGCGCCACACCATCGACGCGATGACGTAGCTCACCGCAGTGGGGAGGAAGAAAACCGAGCGAAAGAATGTCTGAAACCGGGGGAGCCGATACACAAGTAAGGCAAGGGCCAAAGAACAGCAGAAGGTGACCGGAACGATGAATGCAGCGAACATAATGAATGTTCCCAAGCTTGAGAGAAAAGCCTGGTCGTGGAGGAGATAGACGTAGTTGTCTAGGCCGACGAACCTGGTTGGAGTGACGGTATTGCGCGCATCGAAAAATGAGAGATAGGCGCTCCATCCGATGGGAACGTAGACGAAGAACAGCAGACCAAGAACGAAAGGCCCAACAAAGACCCAGAACCAGCGTCGGTCACGCTGGTTCTGAGTCGTTGCTGGAGAGAAAAACACGAGGTGATGCTATCTCAGACGCTTCAATTCAGCTTTAGCTTTGGCACTTACCGCAGCAATTTCAGTCTTTGCATCAGCGCCCTTGACCACGATGTTGGTGAGCGCAGCGGTATAAGTATCGGCCATCGCTGAGGTCCACATCAGATCAGAGGCTGCGACTCCTTGATCAGCAAGGAGCTTTGCGGCCGTTGCGCCAGGACCAGAGGCCAGTTTGGTGCACCGCGAAGCCAAAGCTGGCTGCGAGGGAACATGGGTACCGAAGTTATTCGCGAACTCCACTTGACGATCAGTCTGTTCGATCCACAGCCACTTCACGAAATCCTTGGCAGCATCGATATTCGTAGATTTTGCTGAGATGCACGAGCCGAAAGCACCAAATGGCACAGCCTGCTTGCCTGCACTGCCGATAGCGGGGAAGGCTACAACGCCAAAATCATCACCGAGTGCTTTCTGCACATCAGTCATTGACCACAGGCCGCCCCATTGCATTGCCGTCTCGCCGGTTTCAAAAGCTGTCGTCTTGAACCAGTCAGCAGAAGCCGCCTTGAGCATGGCATCAGATCGAGAGAACGCAGTGAACGCGGACAGCGCCTCATAGAATGCATCGTTGGCAAAACCGATATCGGTCTTATCCGCATTGAGCTGACGATTTCCCGAAGCATAGATGAGCATGGCGCCGAGTACACCGAGCCCGCCATCATTGCCGGCAAAGAAGCCGCCCATAGAACTGGTCTTGACCTTGTTCGCTGCTTCAACAAGCTCATTGAATGTGGTTGGTGGCTTTACCCCAGCCTTATCGAAGGCAGATTTGCGGTAGTAGAGCAACTGCATATCGACGGCCTGCGGGATCGCATAAAGCTTGCCCTGGTAGCTGAAACGTTCGATGAGCTGATGCATGAACTGCGATGAAGATGACCCCATGACGTCAGTGAGATCAACAACCTGACCAGCCTTGATCATGTCGAGGCTGGCTCCCATCTCAACCTCAAAAACATCGGGGCCTTGGTCGGTGAGTAGCGCCGAGTTGAGCAGTTTGGCATATTCGCCAGGATTCCATTTGATCTCAACGGAGGCCTTGGTGAAGGCCGCAGCATCTTGTTTTAGTGCAGCGTGGACGCCGTCTTCACCATATTCATGGAACCATGCGCTGATGGTATTCGTAGCAGCGGTAGAACCGCCTCGCCCAGTATTCGTACCACAAGCGGTAGCAGTAGCGGCAAGTGAAAGTGCACCCGCAGCGAGAAGAAAGTCACGACGAGAGAAGGTCATGTCAGTAATCCTAGTTGGGTCGTTGAAATTTTAAATGTGACTTTTTCGCAGTGGCAATGCGAACTTCGTCAGCGGTGTCAGTACAGCCGTCGTGGTGGGTAACCAGACTGTGCGGGCAGCACCCAGCGGAATGTCAGGTTGCGGCGTGGTATTGACCAAAACTAATTGCAGTTCACGCTGCTCACGCCAGTGGCGTAGACCCGGCGCGAAGATCTCGGTGAAACTCATACCCCCATCGTGCCACTAGCCTGGGAACTATGAGCGGAGCACTTCCACACGGCGAGCCATGGCGTAGCGATGGGCGGCTGCCTGCGACGGCACTTGCCGAAGCAGCAGGGCCACTCTCGGCCTACCTCCATGTGCCATTTTGTACGTCGCGGTGCGGCTACTGCGATTTCAACACCTATGCGCCAGGGGAGTTAGGCGCAGATTCATTGGTTGAGCCCTACGTCGATGCAGTGACCGCTGAGATTGCTCTCTCCGGCGAGATTCTGGCAGGACAGCCCACTGGAATCGGCACGATTTTTGTGGGAGGTGGCACTCCTTCGCTACTCCCACTTGCTGCACATGAGCGCTGGCTTATCAGCTTGGAGGAGACCTTCGGCTTACTGCCAGGTGCTGAAATCTCCACAGAAGCCAACCCAGAAAGTGTTGAGCCGTCCTACTTGGCCGGGCTACGGCAGTTGGGGTATACGCGGCTCTCGCTGGGGTTGCAATCGCTCAAACCTCATGTCCTTGCCACGCTGGAGCGAACACATAGCCCCAGGAGGGCTTTGGACGCGGTGGGCTGGGCACAAGATGCAGGTTTTGACCATCTCAACCTTGATCTGATCTATGGCACACCAGGGGAAAGCCTGGCCGACTGGCAAGCGACCTTGGAAGCAGTGGTGGAAACTGCTGTCGATCATGTCTCGGCTTATGCGTTGATCGTCGAAACCGGAACTCGATTGGCTGCTCAGATCCGTCGTGGACAGTTGCCCATGACGGACGACGATGATCTTGCCGATAAATATGAACTCGCAGAAGCGATTCTGACTGACCACGGTTTTGTGAACTACGAAACCTCGAACTGGGCTAAGCCAGGGGGTGAGTGTCAGCACAACCTTGCGTACTGGCATAGCGGCTCGTGGTGGGGATATGGCGCGGGAGCGCATAGTCATGTGGGGGGACTGCGCTGGTGGAATGTGAAGCACCCCGGGCGCTATATCGCTCGGCTTGCGGATCGAGTTTCACCGGGATTGGCAGGAGAAACGCTGACCGCGCAGCAGCGACGAGTGGAGCGGGTATTGCTGGAATTGCGGCTTGCAGATGGACTACCGCTTGAGGTGCTATCAGCGAGCGAGCAGGGCCGGGTAGCAAACATCGTGGCGACGGGTTTGGGTGAGGTTACCGACGATCGGCTTCGCCTCACTCGCGCTGGACGTCTGCTCGCTGATGCTGTCATCCGTGATCTTGTCGACTAGACGCGCTACCCTGACGCGGTGGATCGATACGGACAAGATGTTTTAGCCCCCGGCTGGCAGAAGCCCAAAACCCCGCAACACACCCCGACCCCGTTGGCGGTGGGCATGGTGGTTGAAGACGGACTCACTGGGTGGTGTGGCGCTGTCACGCGCTGGGAAAATGGCATGGTGGTGCTCGAAGATCGCCATGGCAAGATCCGATCATTCCCGCTGGGGAAGGGCTTCTTACTCGATGGTCGCCTTGTTGAATTAGTTACGCCAGTGAGCAGTTCAACTCCGGTCCAGCGCACGGCTTCTGGCTCGCGGGTAGGGCCACGTTGCGGCGCCAAGGTCGCGCTCCCTAGTCGTATCTTCGTCGAAGGAACCCACGACGCAGAACTCGTGGAGAAGATCTGGGGTGACGATCTACGCCATGTCGGAGTTGTCGTGGAACCGATGCATGGGGTCGATGATCTCGTCGCCATCATTGATGATTTTGCGCCAGAGCCTGGCCGCAGGCTCGGCGTTCTCGTTGATCACCTCATTCCGGGGACCAAGGAAATGCGAATCGTGGATCAGGTGCGTCACGGTTCCTATGCCGACGTCGTCATGGTTACTGGCCACGAGTTCGTCGATATTTGGGCAGCGGTCAAGCCTGAGCGTGTTGGGCTCAAAGCCTGGCCCGACATTCCTCGCACGATGGAATGGAAACATGGAATCTGTGCAGCGCTCGGCCTGCCATATACCGAACAAGCCGATATTGCGCATGCGTGGAAAGCGATCCTAGCTCGCGTGAGTAGCTACAAAGATCTCGACAAGCGCATGGTGACCGAGGTAGAGAAACTCATTGATTTCGTGACCCAAGATCACCTGCGCGATATCGATTAAGCGCTAGTGCGAACGTGGCGTCAGGTCGAAACTGCGCCGAACGCCCTTCGCCTCGTGGTGACGCCAAGCAGCATCAAGGGCAGCCGTGAGCGAGGTGGTGTAAGGCCAGCCGCCGATATCTTCGACGCCCTCTCGACGAGTTCCACCTTGAATGAGCATCTTGGTTTGGCCGACCACTGAATGCATCTGAGTTGCTTGCACCATGACTGCCTCTTGGGTGGTGGGGTGTCC
>JBOFIQ010000063.1:0-2680 GCA_051650245.1 Propionibacteriaceae bacterium
CTCGGGATACGTCCATCCTTGGCCCACTTCATCAAGGTGGGGCGTGACACCCCGAGCACATCGGCTGCAGCATTACTGGTCAGATGGCTGGGGAGCTGACCAATGGCGACATGACGATCGTCGGCCACAGCCTGCAAGGTTCGCAGCAAAATATTTTCGATATGGTCTGGCAGCGAAATAACTGATCCATCCTGTGCCTGCAGCACCAACTTCAGCGGCGCCAAGTGCGGGGCGCCTACGGCAGCCTGCGCCTCACGGACATTCTCAGGCGAGATCGTGATTCGCTCGGTGTCGACCAACGTGGTCATGAATCCTCCCCTTGTTGGTGAGTAACTACTTTAGATCTTTGCACATATAAGTGCAACTATGTATCTGTTTATCTGCTTTCTTTGAATTCTGCTGTGACTTGTGAGCGGCGAATCCCACGGCGCATGCACCTATTGCTCCGCTCTTGTAATGAGTAGATCTCGATGGGATAAGCCGGATTAGTCACAATCCTCTGCTGATCCAAGGCCCAAGGCCTGGTTCCTAGAAATAGAATGCACACATAAGGATCGGGTTTGAACCTGAGTACAGGTTCAAACCCGATCCTTACTGCGACTTTTCTAGTAGGCCACAACCTGGCTGACCGGCAATGCTGAGTTGGCACCCAACGTCAGCGGCGACGGGGGCAGGCCTTCCTTGACCACCTGAACGCACAGCGCCGCCATCATCGCGCCGTTATCTGTACACAAGCTCGGCCGCGGGCGACGCAGCTCAACACCAATCGCTGCCAAGCGCTCTTCGAGCAACGTCCGCAACCGTGAGTTCGCTGCGACGCCACCACCGATGAGGAAGTGCTTAAGCCCGTGCTCCTGGCACAGATCAACAGCCTTCGCTGTGAGAACATCACACACCGCTTCCTGGAAAGAAGCCGCGACATCGTTAATCGGTACATCAAGACCGTCACGCTCGCGAGTTTCAACCCAGCGAGCAACCGACGTCTTCAAACCCGAGAAGGAGTAATCAAAACGGTGCTTAGCCAAATCCTTAGGGGCAGTTAGCCCGCGCGGGAAGCGGATCGCGGTGGGATCGCCCAAGGCAGCAGCCTTGTCAATCACCGGGCCGCCAGGGTAAGGCAGGCCCAAAATCCGCGCGACCTTGTCATAGGCCTCGCCGGCCGCGTCATCAATGGTGGAACCGACCTCGACAATGTCGCGTACTCCGTCACGGATCAAGTACAGCGACGTATGCCCACCCGACACCAGCAGCGCACCGGCTGGCAACGGCAACGCCCCATGTTCCAAAGTATCCACAGCGATATGACCAGCCAGATGGTTGAGGCCATAGAGCGGCTTATTAAAGGTCGCCGCAAGCACCTTCGCTGTCGCGATACCGACAACCAGCGAGCCCATTAGCCCCGGACCCGCCGTGACCGCGATGGCATCGAGATCGCTCAGTTCAACCTGAGCAGTCGCCAACGCATTGGTCAGCACTGGCTGCATCGCCTCCAGGTGAGCCCGGCTGGCGACCTCGGGGACGACGCCACCAAAGCGGGCATGCTGTTCCATCGAACTCGACACCTCATTGGCCAGCAGTTCAGTGCCCCGAACAATACCGACGCTGGTCTCGTCACAGCTCGTTTCAATACCCAAAATCAACGGTTCACTCATGCCAACCTCTTCTCCATGATGATCGCGTCAGCGCCAGCGCCGTAGTAATCCTTGCGACGCGAGATCTCGCGGAAGCCCTGCTGCTCATACAACTTCACTGCGGGCTTGTTGTTCTTCTCGACCTCCAGCAACATGCGGGTGGCCTTTGTCTGGACGCAGATGCTGTTCAGCCCATAGGCCAGCAGCTCACGCGCAATACCGCGACGACGATGCGCCGGATCGACGGTGATGCGCAACATGTCGGCAGTCTCGTCAATGACCGAGAATGCCGCAACGCCAAGTAGCGCGCCATTCTCGCGAGCGCCAAGAACTAGACGGCCGGGACCATCAAGTTCACTGGCCCACGAACCTACCGACCAACGCCCGAGACTAAAGCCCATATTTTCCAGGATCATGACCTCTTTGAGATCATCAGGATCTAGTGCGACGATCTCCACTAGGCCTCCTTCTTACGGCGGCCCACAAGCGAGGTCAGCGCCGACTTACGCTGACCGGGTTCGGTCGCGTCGGGGCGACGTAAGTACAACGGGGTCAGCCCGACATCAGGCACGTTCGCTAACTCGCGAGCCAATACCCCGGCGTCAATCGCAACATCGGGGCCGACGAGCGGCAGGTCCGGCAGCGTCTCTGGTGCAGCAACGGTTGGCCCTTCAACCCGTTCCCCGTTGCTGTAGCGCGCCCAGTAGTACTCCTTGCGGCGGGCATCAATCGCTGCGACGAAATCATCACGACGACCCGTCTGAGCTGCGAGCACATCAAGTGAGCAGACACCGGTGATCGGCAGCTTCAACACAGTTGCCAGCGTTTCGGCTGTCACCATACCTACGCGCAGTCCGGTGAATGGGCCAGGCCCGACGCCAACACCGATGGCCGTGAGTTCGCTCAGCGTATGCCCTGTCTGCTCCAGCAGTTGCAGCACGAGTGGCATGAGATCTTCGACATGTTTACGGGTGTTCTCATTGACCAACACGGACGTCGTTGTGCCGTTAAAGAGGCCAACACTTACCGAGGTTGCAGTATCGATACCA
>JBOFIQ010000064.1:0-4714 GCA_051650245.1 Propionibacteriaceae bacterium
AAAACTGGGCGCAACGGCCCAGATGGTGACGCTGAGATCAGGGCCATGCTGCTGTAGTGAGATCTGGACGTCGCGCAGATCAGCGCTTGCCGCTACCTGCTGACCAGCGTGACGCGCATCAGATTCGCTCCGTCCGATAGCTCGGACTTGGGCTACTGCGGTTGCTGCTTCGCGTACCCCTGTGCGTGCTTGAGCGTGTAGCCCCACACCGACCGCACTCAGCAATACCACAATGATCAGTGGTAATAGGAGCGCGATTTGTAGTGATTCTGAGAGACCAGACTCATCTCTTGTCATGCGGGCATATGCCCTTCGACGTATTTCTTGACAGCGAGGATGACCCCGCCAGCAATAGAAGCCGCGCCTACGAGAAGCACAGCATTTTCCGTCGATTGGGATAAGCCATTTTCATCGCGGGGAACTGGGGCAGTGAGGGAAAGCCAAAAACCAACAATGCGGTACACCATGAAAGTCCTTTCGGAACAGGTCGGGAGGGGGTGGGAAAAGTTATGACGGGTTTAGCTCAAGAGCCGAAGGATCGGTGGAATGATGAAGATCGCGGCAAAGCCGAAAGTGGGTACCGCCATCGCAAATGTCATGGACTCGCTGACGCCATGAGCTTGGAGCGTTAATCGAGATAGATGAGCCTGGCGAAGCTCGGCAACTCGCGCTCGTAAGGTTCCTGATAATGCGGCACCGGTGTCGTCGAGGCGCATGATGTCGGCGATATCAGCAAGCTCAGGAAGATCAAGCTCAGCGGCCAGAGCGGTCAGCCCGACCCAGGGCGGGCGCTGCTCTAACTGAGCGCGGTGCAAGGCTGCTCGGATCTGGCAAAAGATCGGTGCCTGGGAGATCGCGGCTGCCGTCGCTAGTGCTTGGCTTGCTGACTGATTACCGAGTCGTTCGAGCGTGACCAGATCAAGATAGGTCAGCAATGCCTCGCTGGCATCGTCGTGACGTTGGGTACGCGTAGCCACGAGGTGATAGTCCGGCCAGAAGAATCCAGAAAGACCACCAAGCAGCCCAGCGGCCGTCGGGACGAGTGGGGACCAACCAAAACCGACTGCGCACAGCGTGCACAGGATCGACGGTGCCAGTAGCCCCGCGAGCGCCATGATGGCTTTCTCGCGTAAGTGAGTCGATGATGACGAACCAGCAAGAGTAATTTCACGACGAAGCGCGGGTATGTAGGCCAGTTTCTCCCATAGCGGCGGCTCATGGGTCGCGGCGTTATCGAGCCGTGAGAGCGCCGCAGCTAAATCGGGGATGGGCCGTCGCGTCCACGCCAGGATTGCTGCTGATCCGCCAGCGAGGCTGCCACCGGCGAGCGCTGCCAGGACTGTGCTACTCAGCATCGCTGCCCCCGTGCTGCAAGATTCGTTGGCGAGTGCGTGGGATTGTCATTCGCCGAAGCCAGATCAGCGCGAGGACATAAATAGTGAGGAGCCCGGCTAAGAGAAGTTGTCCAAGCCCGGTGCGATACGGCGCGAAGTATCCACGTCCAATCGTCATGCCGACGCCAAGAACCAGCAGCGAGAGCCATGTCACCTGGCGCACCACGACGCGAGGTTTCTCACGCTCAGCTTCGATCGCCCGCCATGATGTCAACTGTTCTTGCACGCCATCAGCGAGCGCGACGAGTGAGGTAGAAAGCCCGGTGCCACCACGCTCATGGGCGAGGATGAGCGAGGCGAGAACCGTATCGACGTGGGGGCTCGCGAGCTGATCTGCCATAGCGAAAAGCGCATCACGCACGCTCCAGCGTTCATCAATACGCTGCACTGCCAACGTGACCGCTGGTGATAACAAGGTAGGTGCAGTTCGTCGTGAGATACGGATAGCTTCCGCGACGCTGCGCCCCGCTGCGACCGTCGCGGCCAGTGCACGAACCCAGCGATCCAGACTTTCCAACATCGCAATTTCAGCGTGCGGGGGCGTAGCTAGGAGCCAACGACCAACCGCATATAAGGCAGGTACTGCGATGACTGCGATCGGAAGTGACGTCAGCCACCAGATCACGAAACCCGCGATGATGCTGAGCCCTGTCCACAGATCGATATAGCGCCGCCACTGCACTAGGCGTTGTGCTGGTTTGAATACATGTAGGGGTGTGCGTGTAGGACGTAATCCACACATGACGGCGATGATGCCGCTCCCGAGGAGCGCAGCGTATAGCCCAGCAGCGAGGGCTTTCATCGGGTCCCCCAGTCGGGGATGAAGGGGGCCAAATCGTCGCCCAGCGTTCCGGCCAGGGTCAATGGCAGGCCAGGATCAGCAGCCCGATAGACCGGGTGCGTGACCGGGCGACCATGCTCTATTCCACCGGTGAGTTGCAGTACCTCTGTGACCTGACGACGTCGCCCTCCACCGCGCCAGGTGTCATCGTCAAGACGAATATGCACGATGAACCCGATATGAAAAGCGATCTGCCGGTAGGCCTCGTCGATACTCAGTACCCGACCCTGTGCAATACGAGCGGCTAGTCGATCAATAGTCGATAGTGCTGAATGGGCATGCGTCGTGCCCAGACTGCCAGCCCCAGATTGCATCGCTTCGATGAGGGCGCCAGCTTCACCACCGCGCACCTCACCGACGATGATGCGGCTCAGATTTTGGCGTAGCGCCTCGGGGATAAGATCAGCAACCGTGACCTCACCGATGGGGCGCCCGTCAAGACGTTCTCCCATGCCAATGCGCGATTGTAAGGCCACGACATTCGTGCGCCCTGGCTGTAAGTGGGTAAGCAATTCATAATCGGTCTCGACTGTGCCAAAGCGTTCCGTATGCGGAATGGCATCGATCAAGGCCCGCAGCAGCGTCGTTTTGCCAGCGCCTTGATCACCAGCAATCATGATCGATTGCCGGGCGCGGACTGCTGCATGAAGCAAGGCCGCGACATCGCGGGGCAACATGCCGCGCTCTACAAGGTCACGCAAGGTGACATCGACGAGCTGATGTTGGCGAATGGCAATGGAAGGCCGGGCGGCTAGCCCAAAACCGATGGCGTGGAGACGGAACCGTGAACCGAGCGCGAGTGTCATCGTGGGATGGGCGTCATCAAAAGGCCGCGCGGGAGTGGCATTCTCACCCAGAAAGCGGATCGCCTCGATTAGTTCCTCGTCGGAATCTGCAATTGGAGCAAGTTGGCGCCGCTGCCCGTCACCGGTTTGTGCAGTGACATGGTCAAAGCCGTTGATTTCGATATTTTCGGCTTCGGGAATATCGAATAAGGGCTGGAGTCGGCCATAGCCAAAGATCGCATTATCGACAGCCTGAACGTAGGCTGCTTCGACGTCGAGAGGCCAGACATTCTGCCCGCTGTGGCTTAAGTGCTCGGCATGGTGGCGGACCATACGTCGCACCACGCTACGTCCGATGAGTTGTCGATCGGTAGCCGGTAATGGCCGGTGATGTTCGGCCTCCCATGCGGCAACGACGGCTGAGATTTCTTCCGCGACGCTATGGCGCAAGGTCACGACGGTCTGCCAATCCAAGGCGGGGCCAGTGAGCTGGGTGGCTTGCTCGGGGGTGAGTGTGAATGCCTCGATGTCGCGGTGTGAATCGAACTGGACGGAACTGGTCATGCCGACCGCCGAACCAACTGGTGCTGAGCCTGAAGACGGGCAACTATGCTGCTTGCTCCATCTTGGTAGCTCTTCCACAGTGCTGATTTATCGCAGTGCCGACGTGGTTCGCCGTCAGAGAAGAATCGGGCTGTCTCGGCGTCGTGGGGCACAGTGATCCAGACGTCGTGAGCTAAGGTCGCCGCGATTTCGTCACCGGAATAGGGAGCCCCAGGGCCTACTAGTACTAGCCCTGATTCGCGGGCATCGGTGAGGAGCGGTATGGCTAGCCGCGCCGCAGCTACTGAACGTAGCGAGGAGCGTAAGACCAACAAGACCACACTGGCGACGTCGAGAAGTTGGCGTGGTAGCCCAGTACCCAAACGGCCAGCATCAATAATCACGTCGTGTCCCTGAGCGCTGAGCGTGGTCAGAGCATAGGCAAACTCAGGCCAGGTGCGCTCGAAGGCCGTCGCGGCTGCTGGGGTGGCAAAGCCCGGAAGAAAGACGTGATCGCTGCTGGCATCAAGGGCAACCCCATGGGTCTGAGGGTTCTCGCTACAGCGCTCGCGATGCGCTGCCACGAGTGACACGATGCCACGACCTTGTGATTCGATTCCGCCGAGATAGCCAGCCAAGATAGCTTGCCCGCCAGAGCGATCAGCATCGACCAAGAATGCTGATCCAGGCCAAGCCAGAGTCAGGCCGAGCGCTGTCGAGGTCACCCCGGGCGCTCCAGTTGCTGAGCATAAGACGATGATGCTCATCAGCGATCTGACCCTTTGAGTAGGGCAAGTTGTTGTACGGAACCAAGCCGGGCAATGCGTTGGGCTTCGGGGGCAGCGACGGCGACATCGACTAGCCATGAGCCATCGTCGGCGCGGGTGGGGCTGCCAAGAAGTGTGGCGCGGAAGAGAGCGTCAGGCTTGTCGACGGTGGTACCTGTACCAGGAACGGCAACAAGAATGACGCTGCTCCCGGCCGGAAGATTTTTACTTGGGAGCCGCCCTGCGGACAGGGTTAGTCCGACCGTCATCGTGCCGGCAGGTAGTTCGACGGCGTGGGTATCGTCTGGATGGAGCAAGGTTCCAGCACGCAACTCATGGGCGGCAGGTTTCCCAACCACGTCAGCCAAGGCGCTCGCGGGAACG
>JBOFIQ010000065.1:0-1773 GCA_051650245.1 Propionibacteriaceae bacterium
CCGAGCACCTAAGGTGGGCCTGGCCCGATATTCGACAGCAGCTTCTTGCAAGTCGATATTATCCTCAGCCTGTCCGCCGAGTGGCTATTCCGAAGCCAGATGGAAGCGAACGAGAACTGGGGATACCCACCGTGACTGACCGTCTTATCCAACAGGCACTGCTGCAAGTTCTACAACCGCTGATCGATCCTACTTTTAGCGAGCACAGCTACGGCTTCCGTCCGGGCCGCCGTGCCCATGATGCCGTACAAGCTGCTCAGCGCTTCGCCCAACAGGGTTACCACACCGTTGTTGATGTTGACTTGTCACGATTCTTTGACCGAGTCAATCATGACATCCTGATAGACCGCCTGAGGAAACGCATCCAGGATAATCGTGTTATCCATCTGGTTCGTGCGTATTTGAATGCGGGAATAATGGAAGGAGGGGTGGTCATTCATCGGCATGAGGGGACGCCGCAGGGTGGCCCATTATCGCCGCTACTGGCCAATATCCTGCTGGATGAGGTGGATCGCACACTGGAACATCGCGGCCACCACTTTGCTCGCTATGCCGACGACTGCAACGTTTACGTGCGTAGCCAGAAAGCAGGGGAGCGAGTCATGGCTTTGCTACGACGCTGTTACAGTAAGCTGCGCTTGACGATCAATGAGTCCAAGAGTGCGGTCACCAGCGTGTTTGGCCGCAAGTTCCTGGGCTACGCCCTGTGGGAAGCCAAGGGTGGAGATGTCCGACGTGGTATATCAGCCAAAGCGTTGGGGACATTTAAACAGCGGATTAGGCAACTGACACGCCGAAATGGCGGGCGCAGTATCGCACAGGTCGTCGCCTATCTACGACGCTACCTTTTAGGCTGGCAAGGCTACTTTAAGCTGTCGCAAACACCTCGTATCTGGCGGTCGCTGGACGGGTGGATACGAAGACGTTTAAGAGCTTTGCACCTAAAGCAATGGCGTCGGGGTAAGACGATTTATCGTGAGCTGCTGCGTCTTGGCGCGACGCCGAGGGTAGCACAATCGGTGGCGGCGTTGAGTCGTCGTTGGTGGCACAACAGTCTGTCGGGAGTCCATCATGTATTAACGGTGGCCTACTTTGATCGGTTGGGCGTGCCCCGTCTCTCATAACCTCAACTTCTCGAACCGCCCGGTGCGGACCCGCATGCCGGGTGGTGTGGCAGGGGATCGGTCAGCCATGCTGACCGCCCCTATGCCGATGTGCGCCCGGCACGGGCGCACTCCTGGAGGTGCAAGTCCTCCCGTAAGCTGGCCACAGCGAACGAAGCGAAGCGCAACTGCGGAAGGGTGACCAACCGTGGGAAGGAAGCGTGGAGCGTAAACCGCGAGCCGATGAACAAGAACCGGATAGGAGGCGCTGCCGAGCAGGGCGAGCGGGCAAGAAGCCGCGAAGCTCTTGTGGCCAAGGCGACGTAGCGTATATCCGGCGGTTGTGCGGTGAAGGAGTGTGTCCTTACCCGGGGAGATCTCGCCTTATGCCTGAAAGGGCAACGTGACCACACGGAGCGAGAAGTCAGCAGAGGCCGTAGTAGCTCCTCGTCTTTTTTTTTTGGAGCAAAGGGCTGAACGAGAAGGAGCGTCAAACGTCTTGTCGATGAGATCAGTAACGCATCAGATGCCCGCGACTGCGGGGCGGGAGAAGGCATGCCAAGGTGAAGCCTTGTCGTCCTGCTCCAGCGATGAAACTGGCCTCCCGCGACAAGTGCCGGAGGACGCAGGGCAAGGTCTGCTTGAGCGGGCCTTCGCAAGAGAGAACATG
>JBOFIQ010000066.1:0-5237 GCA_051650245.1 Propionibacteriaceae bacterium
AGCGGCATGATCGATGACGCGCAGATCGCAGCTCTCCTCAGCGGAGAAAATCTCCATGATGTCGTTGATCTTCTCACCGAGGCCGCTCATCAAGGCGGTGGGCTCGACAACATCACCATCGTGCTTGGCGAGATTCACACTGAGCAACCAGACATCCCCATCACGCCCACAATTCTGGGTGCTGCTGCGCAAGTCGTCATTCCTGAACGTGAAGCTGCCGACGATAAAGCATCCACCCCCGAGATCGCACCAGCGCCCACGACGACTGCGGCCGCGCCGCAGCGCAAGCGTCACCCTTTGCGTTGGCTCATCCTGTGCCTGGCGCTTATCACGGCATTGATCGGCGGCGCTTTTGCTGCCCGCGCATATTTGCGGACGCAGTTCTATATCGGCGAGCATGACGGCAAGGTCGCGATCTATAAGGGCGCACCTGACAGCCTCGGTCCGATCCCGCTGCATATCCTCGTCGATGATTCATTGACGATCCCGATTGCTCAGCTCCCCACGTCCTACGCAGCCAAGGTCGCCAACCACGAATGGCAAGGCGAGACGGTCAGCCAGGTCTACGAAACTGCTGCTCAACTTGATGCCCTTGCCGCCCAGTGCGTGGCCCAGCGCCAGAAGCGTGCCGCTGATCCTCAAGCCGGGCCGCCAATCGACGGGTGCTGAGATGACTGCCGTCACGACGTCGCACTTCCGTAAGCGCCGCTGGATAGAGCTTTTCCTTCTCGTCTGGGCGCTAGCTGTGGTGTGGTTCGGGTTCGCCCAGATTTACTGGCTCACTGCTGATCCGCTGCCGTCGTGGTGGCCCATGATCTTTGCGGGCGTGGCCGGAGCGCTGCTGCTCACACACCTGGTTATCCGCTTCCGTCTGCCCTACGCTGACCCCCTGCTCTTACCTGTAGCCGTCTTACTTAATGGCTTGGGCATCCTCATGATCCATCGACTCGATTTAACCAGCAGCAAGTCCACGAATGACGCAAAAATGCAGTTGCTCTGGACCGCTATCGGCCTGCTGTGTTTCCTCACGGTCGTCATCATCCGCGACATTCGCTTCTTGAGCCGCTTCCCCTACCTTCTCTTCATCGTCGGTATCGTTTTGCTGCTTCTCCCCATGGTGCCGGGGCTTGGCGTCGATATTTACGGTGCACGGATCTGGATTCGCGTCGGGCCTTACTCGTTCCAGCCAGGCGAGATCGCCAAACTCGTGTTGGCATGTGCTTTTGCTGGTTATCTTGCTGAACATAAAGACGTTCTGGCTCTTGCTGGAGGTCGCTTTCTTGGTATTGACCTTCCCCGTCCACGCGACCTTGGCCCCATCGCACTGATGTGGATTGCTAGCGTTCTCGTGCTTGTTGTCGAGAACGACTTGGGTACGTCGCTATTGTTCTTTGGCCTCTTCGTCTCCATGCTGTATGTCGCGACCCAGCGCCCGAGCTGGCCAATTCTGGGCACTGCCTCATTCATCGGTGCTGCTTTCGTTGCCTACTTCTTCTTTGGGCACGTCAAGCACCGTTTCGACTCCTGGCTACACCCTTTTGCCGACGTCGAACACAACACGCAGATCGTGTCGGCACAGTTCGGCATGGATGCTGGTGGCCTCACCGGTCGCGGTTGGGGCTTAGGTAGCCCGTGGATGACAGTTTTTGCCAAGTCCGACATGATCTTTTCCGCCTTTGGCGAGGAACTGGGCCTGGCCGGGACGATGTCCATCATCGCTCTTTTCGGCATCATCATTGCCCGGGGTATGCGTACCGGCCTCACCGCTACTGATCCGTTCTCCAAATTACTCGCGACGGGCCTAGCCTTCGTTATCGCGCTCCAGACTTTCACCATCATTGGTGGCGTGACACGGCTCATCCCACTCACCGGCTTGACTACCCCCTTCATGTCTCAGGGAGGCTCGGCCTTGTTATCGAACTGGGTACTCATTGGTATGTTGCTCGCGATCAGCCATCAGGCCCGCAAGCCTCAGGTCGTCGACCTCAATGAATCGACAGTCATTAATCTTGCAGATGACCGAACGCAGGTGATCTCACTATGAACCAAGCCATACGCCGGATGTGGAAGTTCTGCGCCTTGCTGCTGGCCTTCTTGTTGGTCAATATGAGCTACT
Source organism: Propionibacteriaceae bacterium (assembly GCA_051650245.1). Classification (GTDB taxonomy): domain Bacteria; phylum Actinomycetota; class Actinomycetes; order Propionibacteriales; family Propionibacteriaceae; genus JBOFIQ01. The sequence continues at coordinate 2,117 of JBOFIQ010000066.1, forward strand.
CGTTCATCTTCCGCCATCACTTCCTCATGACCAATCCCTATAACCGTCGGGTTCAGATTGAGCAGTTTGCCCGCGAGCGCGGAGCGATCATGGCTGGCCAGACGCAGTTGGCCTACAGCAGCCCCAGCAATGACGTCTATAAATACCAGCGCACCTACCCCAATGGCCCGCTATATGCCCCTCTTACTGGGTTCTACGCCTATTCCTACGGCACGTCTGCTCTGGAATATCACTATGACGCCGAGTTGGCTGGAACCGCTGATTCTCTCGCGATCCAGCGAATGCAAGACGCTTTCACAGGTAAGACCACCAAGGGCGCGACGATTGAAACGACCATCAACCCCAAGGTGCAGCAGGCCGCTTATCAAGCGCTGGGCAATAACAAGGGCGCCGTTGTCGCAATCAATCCGCAAACAGGCGCGATTCTTGCTCTGGTCTCTACCCCCAGCTACGATCCAAACACCATCGCCACTCACGACCTTGCAGCAGCTCAGAGTAACTGGGCCGCAGCCAATGCTGACGCCGATGGCTCCTTACGTAACCGTGCGACGAATGAGTTGTACCCACCTGGCTCGACGTTCAAACTCGTGGTTGCTGCCGCAGCGCTAGAGCAGGGAGTTGCCCAGCCTGAGACTCTGCTCGATACGCCAACTCAGTTGCAACTACCCGGGACGAACGTCTACCTTCCCAACGTCTCAAGCCAATGCACCGGACAACTCTCCATGGACCGAGCCTTGCAGTTGTCCTGCAATACCGCATTTGCCAATCTGGGAATGCAGGTCGGTCAGGAAAAAATCGCCGAGCAGGCAGCAAAGTTTGGGTTTGGCAGCAAACCATTGCCCGATCTTGGTGGCGGTGCGGCCTCGATCTACCCAACGGGCATGAATCAAGCGCAGTTGGCACAATCATCAATCGGGCAATTCGATGTCAAGACCTCACCACTACAGATGGCGATGGTGGGAGCAGCTATTGCCAATGACGGCAAACTGATGCAGCCTTATCTGGTCCACACTGTGCGCGGTCCAAACCTTAACGTGCTGTCAACGACGAAGCCGCAGGTCATCAGTACCCCGCTCAGCACTGCCAATGCCAAGAAAATGCAGCAGATGATGCGCAACGTCGTGGAGAAGGGAATCTCTCAGAATCTAAGTTTTGGCGATATCGCGCTGGCAGCTAAAACTGGCACCGCCCAGCATGATGCTGAACACCCTTACGGCTGGATTGTCGCGTATGGGCCAGCGCAGAATGCCCAAATCGTTGTGGCAGTATTCGTCGAAGACGGTCCCGGAGCTGATGCGAATGGCACACTCGGAGTATCGACCCAGGCCACTCCCATCGCCCAGGCGGTACTGAAAGCAGCGCTCCAGTAGATGAAACTTTAGGAAACGCTCAGGCGAGTTAGGCACAATGGACACGATCGTCAAGAAAGGAACCACGCGATGACGCAAGAGCAGCCTTTGCTCGGCGGCCGGTATCAGCTTGCTGAAGTACTGGGCCGCGGGGGCATGGCCGAGGTTCGTCGCGCCTATGACGAGCGACTTGGCCGCACTGTCGCGATCAAGCAGCTCCGCACGGAACTTGCCGGAGATTCAACATTCCAAGCTCGGTTCCGCCGCGAGGCTCAGGCAGCCGCTGGCCTTAACCACCCCAATATCGTGAGTGTTTATGACATTGGGATCTCGCATAAAGATGATCTTGAGATTCCGTACATCGTCATGGAATACGTCGATGGACCCACCTTGCGTGATGTTTTGCGCGAAGAGCACAAGATCATGCCTGATCGCGCATTCGAGATGACTCAGGGTGTCTTAGACGCTCTGCAATACAGCCATAAGGCTGGCATCATTCACCGCGACATTAAACCGGCTAACGTCATGTTGACGAAGTCAGGCCAGGTCAAGGTCATGGACTTTGGTATTGCCCGTGCAGTCTCTGATACCGCAGCTTCGATGACGCAAACTGCTGCGGTCATTGGCACCGCACAGTATCTCTCACCAGAACAAGCTCGCGGTGAAACTGTTGATGCTCGATCTGATGTGTACTCGGCTGGTTGTTTGCTCTACGAATTGCTCACCGGCCGTCCTCCGTTTATCGGGGAGTCCCCGGTCAGCGTCGCGTACCAGCATGTGCGCGAAACGCCGACGGCCCCCAGCCAGATCAGTGACGATAATCCTGAGATCACTCCCGATATGGATCGAATCGTCTTGAAGGCTCTGGCCAAGAGCCCCGATGAGCGCTACAGCTCAGCGCTTGCGATGCGCGAGGATCTTGCCCGGCTGCGTGCTGGCGAGAGTGTTACTGCCGTCATTCCGGCAGCATTTGAGAGCACCCCCACCCAGGTACTTCCACCGGTGGAGACAACGGCCATCGAGTCAGTGCAGGAAGCCACTGCTGTTACCTCGACGATGCCTCAGCGAGCTTTGCCGCCAGAACCGAAGAAGAGAAAATCAGCGCTGGCCCCGATTATCGCGACGCTAGCTGTTCTTCTCGTCATATCCTTGCTGGGTTGGGTCGGATATTCGGTCTATCAAAAGCAGCATCCACAGCAGCCAACACTCGTTTCAGTCCCAGCGGTCAAGGGTTACCCCGCAGAGGCAGCAAAATCCCACCTAACTGATGCCACTCTTGCGCCAATCGTCAAGGAAGTTTCTGGCCCAGCAGATACCACAGTGAATCAGGTCATTGACCAAGATCCTGCTGCGGGGCAGAAGGTCAATCCGGGTACTAAGGTGACGATTTCAGTCAATGTTGGCCCTGAGCGAGTCGAAGTTCCGCGCCTGGCTGGACTGAATAAGGATGAAGCTCAACGGCTGCTCAAAGCTTCTGGTTTTGGTGTGGCACTACAGATCTCTAATGACGAACCCGCGACAGCAAAAGCCGGCGACGTACTCTCCACTAACCCGGGAGAGGGAACCAAGGCTCCCAAGGGATCGACCATCACAGTGACCTACGCGCGTGGAATGGCAACTATCCCCGGGCTTAGGAACCACACTCTTGACGAAGCCCTCGCCATGCTGGCAAAAGAGGGGATTACTGGAACGATTACTACCGATGGGACAGATGGTAACTGCCAGGTAAAGGCTGATTCTCAATCTGTCGGCAAGATCTGTTCGCAAGACCC
>JBOFIQ010000067.1:0-2280 GCA_051650245.1 Propionibacteriaceae bacterium
TTCTGGAGGCCGGCCCCACGTTCATGGTGAGTTTTGATAAGCAGTAAGGCTTAGCCGACTTAGTTCTTCTCCGTCGCCTTACTGGGGGACTTCTCCAGAAGGCCATCATCAGCCAGCGGCCAGCCAGCCTTGCGTAGACGCTTTGCCACGCGACGAATGTCCTTAGCCTTTGGCGGCATGAGGATCATCTCGTGGAGTGCTTGCTCGATCTGCTCAGCCGTGACCGGATGATTATCTTCGGCCATGAACTGCGCCACGACCTCTTTAATCTCGGCCTTGGTGAGCTTGCGCTGTAGGAGGTCAAGCAAGGGGACGTGATCTTGCGTCGGAACACCACCGGGGTAGCCAGCACGCAGCCACACAATGAATCGGGTAACGGGATTTTCGCTCATTGCGCCTTCTTTCAGTGGGGAAGAACAGACTTACCGAAGATGATGATGAGGATGCCATAAGCAATCGCTAAAAGCACGATACCGAAGCACAACACAGCCAGAATCTTCCCGGTCCATGTTGCGTGCCCCTCCGGCTCGCCTTTGGCATTAAGTGCGCGACCAATCATGAGTGAGCGCATACCCAGCGAATAAATCGCTGGTAGCCCTGCGCCCAAGATGATGCCGACGACCAAAACACTGGCAAGGGTCTTGCCGATCTGCATGAAGAAATCTGCCATGAGAAGTTCTCCTACTCAGCCGTGGCAACGGCAGGATCGCCGTCCCAGTCGTCGTTGACGTTGGTGTGATCGACCTTGGTCTTATTGGCTCGCCAGATTACAAATCCTGAAGCAATCGCGAGGAGTACGACATTGATACCAGCGCCAAGAACTTCGGGACAAATCTTGCAGATCCACATGCATAACACGCCGATAACAGCAGCGGCTGGCAACGTAATGAGCCAGGCCACTGCCATACGTCCAGCGACGCCCCAACGCACCTTGGCGCCACGCTTTCCGACGCCGGTGCCCAAGATAGAGCCGGTCGCGACATGGGTAGTGGAGAGCGCCATACCAGCATGTGAGGAGGACAAGATGATAGCGGCAGAAGCCATTTCGGCCGCCATACCTTGCGGGGAGTCAATCTCGACTAGCCCCTTGCCCAAGGTGCGGATAACACGCCAGCCACCAGAATAGGTGCCGGTCGCGATAGCGAGAGCGCACAGCACCTTGACCCAGAGCGGAATGCCCTGCGACGAGTTCCAATGACCGCCACCGATAAGAGCCAAGGTGATGACACCCATCGTCTTTTGTGCGTCATTGGTGCCGTGTGCCAGCGAAACTAGCGATGCCGACAGAATCTGTCCCCAGCGGAAACCCTTGCGGCGGAACTTGGTTGGGACATTACGGGTAATGACGTAGACCAAGGCAGTACCGATAGCGGAAACCAAGATAGCGACTGCTGGTGCGGCGACTGCCGGAATGAGTACAGCCTTGAAGACATTAGCCCAGTGCACACCGCCCCAGCCTAAAGCCGCAATAGCTGAGCCTATGAGGCCACCAAACAAAGCGTGTGATGACGAACTGGGGATACCGAGTAGCCAGGTGACGAGGTTCCAGATGACGCCACCGATAAGGCCGGCGAGGACGATCTCAAGTACAGGCATGCCCATGAGATGTTGCAGCGGGCTGCCATCCTTGCCTTGGATCGCAATGACCTTGTTGGTCACAGTAAGGGCGACCTCGATAGAGAGGAATGCACCAATGAGGTTCAAGATAGCGGAGATAATCACGGCGGTTTTTGGTTTCAAAGCGCCGGTAGCGATCGATGTTGCCATCGCGTTCGCTGTGTCATGGAAACCGTTCGTAAAGTCGAATGCTAAAGCAATGACAATGACGGCAATCAGGATAAATAGTGTACCCACGTGCCACTAGCTTAGGTCCTTCGTGGCTGTCTGTTCACCTTTAGCTTCAGCTTGGACTACTTCCCGTGGTTCAATCGTGCTAGGACAAGCCCGAACGTTGATACAGAAAATATATATGCGAGAATCCAGAGGTCCTCGATGAGCGGAATCCGGTGTAAAACCGGAGCGGTCCCGCCACTGTTACCCTGCAAAGGAAAGCCAGACACGCGCAGCGAGCGACAGCCTAACTACGTACGGGCGAGGACCCAGCAAGGAGGCCCCATGAGTGGCATGACTCATACCGGCGCACGCCAATTGATTGGCGTAGGCGTCGGCCCCGGCGATCCAGAACTCGTCACGATCAAAGCGGTTCGTATTCTCGAATCCGCAGACGTGATTCTTGTTCCCGCCACTGAAGCCTCACACGATGGTCCTGGACGCGCTGAA
>JBOFIQ010000068.1:0-1583 GCA_051650245.1 Propionibacteriaceae bacterium
ACGTGAAGGTGACACGGTCGTGGTACACAGCATGGATCGCCTTGCTCGCAACTTGGATGATCTGCGTCGACTTGTACAGGGACTAACCCAGCGCCGCGTCTGCATTGAATTCGTCAAGGAGCATCTGACTTTCACCGGCGAAGATTCACCGATGGCAAACCTTATGTTGTCTGTCATGGGGGCATTCGCCGAGTTCGAGCGAGCGTTGATCCGGGAGCGTCAACGTGAAGGTATTGCCTTGGCAAAACAGCGTGGAGCTTATCGGGGTCGAAAGAAATCGCTGTCTGACCCAGAGATAGCGGAAGTACGGCGGCGAGTCATTGCTGGCGAAAAGAAAGCGACACTTGCCCGTGAATTCGGGATCAGTCGAGAAACGCTGTACCAATACTTGCGGGTGCCGGAGTAACTCATGGCGATTGCTAGAAGCGAGCGACTAACAGTTCTGTCGGATGCCGAGCAGGAGGCGCTGTATGGCGCTGTCGATGGGCAGAAATTCAGCGTCGAGCGGCCAACCGTGAAAGCGCGCTACTCGCGCAAGTATTTCGGGCGCGGCAAGGGCGTGGTGGCCTATACGCTCTTGTGCAACCACATCCCGTTGAATGGATACCTGATTGGTGCCCATGATTATGAGGCCCACCATGTGTTCGACATCTGGTATCGCAATACCTCTGACATTGTGCCAGAGGTCATTACTGGCGATATGCACAGCATCAACAAGGTCAATTTCGCTATCCTGCACTGGTTCGGGCGGCGTTTCGAGCCACGGTATACCGACCTCAACACCCAGTTGCAGGCGTTGTATTGTGTGGGCGATCCAGCACGGTATGAGAAGTGCCTGATCCAGCCAGTTGGCCAAATAGATCGGCAGTTGATTGTCAGCGAAAAGGCGAACATTGACCGGATCATCGCCACCCTGGGTTTGAAGGAGATGACGCAGGGAACGTTGATCCACAAACTGTGCACCTACACCGCGCCAAACCCGACGCGGCGGGCCATCTTCGAGTTCGATAAGCTCGTGCGCAGCATCTACACGCTACGCTACCTGCGCAACCCCCAATTGGAACGTAACGTACATCGCTCGCAAAACCGGATTGAGTCATACCATCAGCTACGTTCAAGCATTGCGCAGGTGGGGGGCAAGAAAGAATTGACGGGGCGGACCGACATTGAGATCGAGATCAGCAACCAGTGCGCCAGGCTGATCGCCAATGCAGTCATCTACTACAACTCTGCCATCCTGTCGCGGTTGCTAACGAAGTGCGAAGCAACAGGTAACGCCAAGGCGCTCGCGGCGCTCACCCAGATATCGCCGGCAGCTTGGCGACACATTTTGCTGAACGGACACTATACCTTTCAGAGTGACGGCAAGGTGATTGATCTGGATGCCCTTGTGGCAGGGGTGGAACTGGCGTGACGGAAATTTCGGCGGTTCCGGCTTACAACCCCATAGAGCAATTCTTTGACGCCGGTGATAATTGCAGGAAAACACCTCTTTCAGAAGCATTGGCATTGTGGGCACTCGACACACTGAACAAACCCAAAGCGGCCATTGTCGGGTTTACCCATGAGCTGCTTGATAACCC
>JBOFIQ010000069.1:0-1653 GCA_051650245.1 Propionibacteriaceae bacterium
CACTACATAAATGGCAGCAAGGCGGTATTGGTTCGCACTAATGGCAAGCTCATGAAATCTGGCGATACCTGGTATGCCGAGATCGGTGAAACCGGTGCGACTGACTCACATGCCTACCCCGCACCAGTACCTCAGCCCATCACCAAGGCCTGGTTCATCACGAATGATCCGGTCTAAGCACACACCAATCCTTGGTGCATGCTTCCACTAATGCGCGGCAGCAAACCAGCTCGGCCCGATTCCAACACTGACATCAAGAGGAATTGCTAGCTCTGCTGCATGTTCCATTGCGTCACGGACAGTAGCGATGATGCGCTCATCCTCACTAGGAGCGATCTCCACGATGAGTTCGTCATGGACCTGGAGCAGCATCCGCGAGGCAAGTTGTTCCTCACGCAGTTTGCGTTCCAAAATCAGCATGGCACGTTTCATGATGTCGGCTGCGCTGCCCTGGATGGGAGCATTAAGCGCTGCCCGCTCTGCCATCTCGCGACGTTGGCGATTAGGCGATGCCAAATCTGGCAGATACCGACGTCGACCAAACATTGTCTCGGTGTATCCAGTCTTCGTGGCCTTCTTGACGACCTCGGCCAAGTAGTCACGCACTCCACCAAAACTGTCGAAGTAGTCAGACATCATCGTCTTAGCCGTCGATACCGCAACTCCAAGTTGGCTCGACAAACCAAAGGCCGACAACCCATAAGCAAGGCCGTAATTCATCGCCTTCACGCTGGAGCGCTGCTCAGCAGTCACATCCTCAACGGGCACCCCAAAGACCCGCGATGCAGTGACCTTATGGAAATCAATACCCGACGCAAAAGCCTCGATAAGCCCCTGGTCTTGACTGACATGTGCCATGATCCGCATTTCGATCTGGCTGTAGTCAGCACTCATGAGGTTGGTGTACCCATCACCGACGACAAAGGCCTTACGGATCTGGCGCCCAGCTTCGGTGCGAATTGGGATATTTTGCAGGTTCGGGTCTGTCGAACTTAGCCGCCCAGTACCGGCAACCGTTTGGAGATAGGTCGTATGAATCCGACCATCATCGCGCACAGCAGCGAGCAATCCATCGACGGTCTGACGCAACTTAATGGCATCACGATGGTAGAGCAACTGCTGCAAAAATGGGTGCTCGGTCTGCTCAAAGAGTTTCTGGAGCGACTCCGCATCGGTGGTGTACCCCGTCGCTGTTTTCCTTGTCTTTGGCATGCCCAAATCATCAAAGAGCACCGCTTGCAACTGTTTCGGTGAACTGAGATTGATCTCCTTACCAATGAGGTGGAAGGACGTATCAGCAGCGCGGGTCACCTGACTATCAAAGTCTTTACGCAACTGGTCCAACATATCGGTATCGACGGCGATACCCGTCGCCTCCATCTGCGCCAGGGTCCGCGTTAAAGGCTGCTCCAGCGTTGTGAGCAGCGCGGCAGATTCCCCCAACTTGGCAAGCTCACCGTCAAGCTGCTCTCCCAATGCCAAGATCGCCCGGGCACGCAGCATTGCAGGCCCCGGAATATCGGCTTGCTTCGGCTCGCTGAAATCGAAAGCGAGCTGATCACCGGTTTCCTCAAGGACATCGGCTGGCTCGATCTTGAGTTCGCGATGGAGATGCCGAATGACGAGATCATCAAGACGATAAGTGCGCTGATC
>JBOFIQ010000070.1:0-3865 GCA_051650245.1 Propionibacteriaceae bacterium
TGGCACCGAGATGGTGGGTAACCGTACCCGCGTCAAGGTCGTGAAGAACAAGGTTGCTCCGCCGTTTAAGCAAGCTGAATTCGACATCATCTATGGTCAGGGTATTAGCCGCGAAGGCTCACTGATCGATATGGGCGTCGAGGAAGGCTTCATCCGTAAGGCTGGCGCCTGGTTCACCTACGAAGGCGACCAGCTTGGTCAGGGTAAGGAAAATGCGCGTAACTATCTGCGCAATCACCCTGATGTGGCCCAAGAGATTGAAGACAAGATTCGCGCAAAAATGGGTCTGAACGGTGAAGAGGCTATCGATGATGGTGTCGATCCAGTGACCGGTGAGGTCGACTTCTGAGCCGACGCCAGCCTGAGCCGCCGCTCGACGGTGAAGATCAACTGCCGAGCGACCCTGAAGAGGTCGCTCGGCAGATTCTGCTTCGAGCGCTAGAACGTCAAGCACGGACCAAAGCAGAGCTCGCAACATTGTTAGCAAAGCGGGGTATTCCCGACGACGCGGCGCAAGCGGTCCTTGATCGTTTCTGCGAGGTTGGGCTTATCGATGATGCTGCTTTTGCTCAAGCCTGGGTCGCAGACCGCCAGCAGCGCCGGCATTTATCAAGCCGAGCATTACGCAGTGAGCTCTACCGTAAGGGCGTTGATAAGCACGAGATTGACGAGGCAGTGTCGGCAGTCTCTGGGGATGCTGAGTATCAAGCTGCTCACGATTTCGCTGAATCCCGGTTGGCGCGTATGTCGGCTCTGGACCAGGTCACGATTCGTCGACGTCTTGGCGGGCAACTATCACGTAGAGGTTTTTCTGGTGCGGTTGTCAGCAGAGTTCTCGCAGAGCTTCTCAGTGGCGTCGATGATAGCCAGTGGGGCTTGTAATCGAGCAACGCTAGCGAGTGCGTGCGTTATACCTCGTCGCGGCGCACGACGTGTTGCAGGAAAGCTCGTCCAGCAGCGGTACGTGGTTCGGTGAAGAATTGCTCAGTGGGTGTGAGTTCAGCAACGCGCCCCTCGGCAAGAAGCGCGATTTTTGTGGCAACCTTTCGAGCAAAAGACATCTCGTGGCTCACGACAAGCATCGTCATACCTTGAGCGGCAAGGCCTTCCATCACCTCAAGAACCTCACCCACCATCTCTGGATCGAGTGCAGAGGTTGGTTCGTCAAAGAGCATGATGCTGGGCTGCATCGCCAGTGCCCGAGCAATAGCTACTCGCTGTTTCTGGCCTCCAGAAAAAGTATCGGCATTTTGATCGACTGCATCGGCAAGCCCAACCCGAGCAAGGAGTTCGCGTGCCTCACGGTCGGCTTCAGCTATCGGTTTTTTGAGTACCTGGACTGGGCCAAGCATGACGTTCTCTAGAGCAGTTTTTCCTGGAAAGAGATTGAACTGCTGAAAGACCATGCCGACCTTGGTACGCAATCGAGCCAGATCCGCACCAGCGCCAGGCAGGGGAGTTCCTTCGACCATGACGGTCCCGCTGTCGATGGGCTGTAGTCCATTGATCGTGCGAAGCATCGTAGATTTACCAGAGCCAGAAGGGCCAAGTACCGCGATGATGTCGCCAGGCGCTACGGCTAAATCGAGGTGATCGAGAACGAGATGGTCCCCAAAAGCTTTGCTGACCTTGATCAGCTCAACTACTGCGCTCATCGGTGGACCTCATTTCTCGAGCGTGGGCTTACGCCAACGTGTTGTTCTTATCTGACCCTAGTCGGCACACACCATTCTTGCGAATACGAACCCAGTAAAACTTTGACGAGTTTGTACGCCATCGCAGGGTACGCGGAGTTACTGATTCAGAGAAATCAACTGGTCACAGTAGACTTATTGGGCCATGACTACGCGAACTTACGAAGTCGTCACGTACGGCTGCCAGATGAATGTCCATGATTCCGAGCGCATCTCCGGTCTGCTTGAGGATGCGGGTTATGCCCGCGCGCCTGAAGGAAACCAAGCAGATGTAGTGGTGTTTAATACCTGCGCGGTTCGCGAGAATGCTGATAATCGCCTGTACGGTAACCTCGGCCATCTCGCTCCAGTGAAAGCTGATCGTCCTGGGATGCAGATCGCTGTGGGCGGTTGTATGGCTCAGAAAGACAAAGACACAGTGCTGAAGAAAGCGCCGTGGGTTGATGTCGTTTTTGGTACGCATAACATCGGGTCGTTGCCGACCCTACTCGAACGGGCCCAGGTTCGGCGGCAATCACAGTTAGAGATCAAAGAAGCTCTTGAAGTATTCCCTTCTGAGCTTCCCACCCGGCGCGAATCTCCGTATTCGGCATGGGTATCAATCTCAGTGGGCTGCAATAACACCTGCACCTACTGCATCGTCCCGAGCCTTCGCGGCAAGGAAACAGATCGTCGGCCAGGCGATATCTTGCGTGAAATCACGATGTTGGTGCAAGAAGGCGTCCAAGAGATCACGCTCCTAGGACAAAACGTCAATACCTATGGTGTGGAGTTTGGCGATAAAGCGGCTTTCGCCAAACTGCTACGTGCCTGTGGTGAGGTCGATGGTTTGGAGCGAGTGCGGTTTACCAGCCCCCATCCCCATGACTTCACCGATGACGTCATTGCCGCAATGGCAGAAACTCACAATGTCATGCCCAGCTTGCACATGCCGCTACAGTCAGGCTCTGATCGCATGCTCAAAGCGATGCGACGTAGCTACCGCTCAGATCGCTTCTTGGAGATCGTCGGTAAAGTCCGTGACGCTATGCCACATGCGGCGATCACCACTGACATCATCGTAGGTTTCCCTGGGGAAACCGAAGCAGATTTTGAAGAGACGATGCGCGTCGCTGAGGCAGCTCGATTCTCGGCAGCCTTCACCTTCCAATACTCCATACGCCCAGGGACCCCGGCTGGCGCGATGCCAGATCAGGTAGCCAAAGCCGATGTGCAACATCGCTATGAGCGCTTGGTCGAGCTGGTGGACCGGATTGGTTGGGACGAAAATAAGAAGCTCGTGGGAGAAAACGTCGAAGTACTCTTTGCTGCTGGCGAAGGCCGCAAGGATGGAGAAACCCGACGGATCTCTGGTCGTGCCCGTGATAACCGTCTCGTGCATGTCATGGCGCCAGAAGACCCAGAGCTCATGCCACGTCCTGGTGATATTGCTGAGGTCAATGTGACCTATGCTGCGCCACATCATCTCAATGCGGATTCACCATTGATGAATCTGCGCCGTACCACCGGTGGCGATGCGTGGGAGCACCAGCAAGCAGCCCCGAAAGATGAGGCGAAGCCAGGAGTCTCACTGGGCTTGCCGATCGCGGTTCGACGCTAGCTGTCAATAAGACCTACAACAGCAAAACTGCGCTTATCCCGCGAAGGGATAAGCGCAGTTCGCATGATGAGAGAACTTAGTCGTTAAGACCGAGCTTCTCGCTGATGACCTCACGGGCCTTGTCAGTCTGAGCATCGTACTTATCGCCGGTCTTCTCGTCGATAACCTGCTCAGCCTTGTCCAGGGCCTCTTTAGCCTTGTCTTCGTGGCCGCTGATGAACTCTTTGGCCTTATCTAGTAAACCCATGATGTTCCTTTCGTGAACTTCGTGGACTAGCGGGGGATGACCAGAACCTGACCCGGGTAGATCAGGTCGGGGTTCTCGATACCGTTGGCGGCGATGAGAGCGTCGACGGATACGCCGTATGCCTCACCGATATAGCTCAGGTTGTCGCCTTCAACGATGGTGTAGGTCTCAGGCTGCGGTGCAGCCGGAGCCGGGACTGGCTCAACCGGAGCCGGTGCAGCTTCGACAACTGGGGTAGCAATAGCGGCCTCAGCAGCGGCGGCAGCCTCAGCGGCGGCCTGCTCCTTGGCCATCTTATCGGCAATGGTCGATAGCGGGCCCAGG
>JBOFIQ010000071.1:0-2799 GCA_051650245.1 Propionibacteriaceae bacterium
TATACTTCCTTCTCGGACCTTCACTCTAGATATATGTGTATTACGAGAAACATCTCCAGGCCCTGGCGCTTCAACGACTCGTGAAGATGTTACATAAATTCCAACATGTCCGTGGTTGAATCCGTGAATAGAGTCAGTGAAAAAAATATCACCAGCACCGCGGGCTTCGCGAAGTTTTCCTTCTTCTCCACCTGCGCTTGCTGGGCTATTTTGATCTGTATCTTTCTTGGCTGAAGCAGTATTGGCACGAGATTGAGCTAAGAAATCATCTACTACCACAGAGTACGGTTGGTTGGACTCTATGGAGTATTGGTTGGCACTTTCTTTGATTTGGGTAATAGACATGCCGGGGTTGAGGCGCTGGATCTCTTGCAATCGTGGATCAACTGGGGCCGTAGTCCCAGCGAGGAGTAGCGATGTAGTAAGAAGGGCTGGTCCCAGGTGTTGCAACATCATGGAAAGCTCCAAAGAATGAGTGGTATTGTTGCAATCTAACTACTTGGGTGAATCTATGTCAAGACTCAATTTGAAAATTTTTTAGAACCCTGGTAAAGGTATAAGGTTTAGCCCGGATTCCTTGCTCAGCTATCGCTAAAGCAGCGGGAACATCGTCGAAAGATCGCAATGCGCTCCGCTGGCAGTGACTGCCCCCTGCGCTACGGCGTCATGGAAGTGCAATCGGCCAGCAGCTAGCCGGATAAACGTCTGTGGCGATGTTTCGACGACTGACGGTGGTGTCCCGCGAGTATGGGTAGGGCCAGTTCCGTCGCTGAGCTGAACGGCTGCATAAGGAGGCACCCGGACCTCAATGGCTTGGCCGGGATAACGCTGAGCCAAGATCTCAGCGCACGTACGGCTCGTCTCGGCCAATGCTGCGGGCGGCAAGGATAAGGCGGGGTCGTCGTGCAGGCCCTGATTGAGGCTATCGACGAGTGCGGTTAATTCCACCAACCTGAGTCGCATGAGATCGAGTAGCCGCAATGCGAGCCCATCGACGTCAACGACGCAAGGAAGCTCAGGCTGCTCCAATAAGGGCAAGATCACCGTCAGCGCCTCTCCACACAACGTGGCAGCGCTTTCTGACGTCAGCGCCTCGTAGTGATTAATCCTTGTCGCTTGAGTCTGGAGATAACGAGCTAACTCGACAGGACGCTGAGATGTGGGCCTCGTCAGCTCAGTCGCCAGCAACAGAGTGTGTTCTAACAGTTCGACATCAGCGGGTGGTAGCACCATCGTTACTTGGCCTAGCCAGGCATGAAGTTGTTCGGCTAAGCCTCGGTAGGTATCAATGGCGTGGGCTAAGCGCTGAGCTGATCGCGATGATGATGGAGCCATAATCTAAGAACCTAGTCGGTTTACCCCGCTAGCGTTGCTCACTCTGAGATACCTGGCCCTGGCTAAGTCCAACCGTTAGGCTCAACCTATGTCGCGTGAGGAGTCGCTGCAGAGCAGGCTAGCTCGACACTTTGCTGCGCCACAACGTGCCGCACAGTTATGCTCTGAGTGGGAAACCGGCCCAGTTCTTGGACTCATCGAGTGCTCGGCTGATCCAGACGAGGTTTTGTTGGCTCTGACCCGGATCGTTGCCGCAAAACCAGAACTTGCTACCCGACTAGCCACACATGATCGGCTGGCTGCGACAGTGATCGCGGTCCTGGGCGCTAGCGACGCCTTGGGGCTCCAACTCGCTCGCTATTGTGATGATCTCGATCTACTGGAAGCTCCACAGCTACTGTCGCTAGCCGAAGTCCACCACGCGACAACACCTGATGAACTTCGTCGGGCCTATCAGCGCGCTGTCCTCGCGATTGCTGCTGTTGATCTCACGGCAGCAGAACCATCTACCAGCTACCCGGCCATAGGGGCAGCACTCGCGGCGCTGGCTGATGCCGTCATTGAAACTGCTATCCGATTAGCACAGGCCCGGTGCGGGGTGAGCGAGCTTCGGCTTGCCGCTATCGCAATGGGCAAGACCGGCGCTGGCGAACTCAACTACGCCAGCGACGTCGATGTGATCTGGGTGTGTGACCCGCTTCCGGGGCAATCGCCGCAGGAAGCAGTCACAGCCGCAAGCGCAGTCGCGGCTGAGGTGGCCCGGATCTGCTCAGCCCAAACCGCCGCCGGAACGATCTGGCCGGTGGACGCGAACCTACGTCCAGAGGGAAAAGCCGGGCCGCTAGTACGCACGGTGGCTGCCATGGACAGCTATTACTCCCAGTGGGCACGCCCGTGGGAGTTTCAAGCACTACTCAAAGCTCGCCCGATGGCTGGTGATCGTGACGTGGCGCAGAGTTTCATGGAGCTGGTCAGGCCACGGGTCTGGGCCGTGGGCGATGAGCCGAACTTTGTGGGCGATACCCAAGCGATGCGTAAACGGGTGGTGTCGCTGCTCACACCTCTACAACGTGATCGAGAACTTAAACGAGCCGCTGGTGGATTACGCGACGTCGAGTTTACGGTGCAGCTATTGCAATTGATTCATGGACGTGCCGATAGCTCCTTGCGTTGCGCCAACACCCTCGACGCCATTGAACGGCTAAGCGCTGGTGGCTATATCGGACGTGCCGATGCCCGTGAGCTTGACGCGAGCTACCGGACTTTGCGGGTGCTGGAACATCGCGTCCAATTACTAAAATTACGTCGCACACACCTTCTTCCAGAAGCAGAATCAGCGCTACGACGGCTCAGTCGAGGTCTGGGCGCTGACGTGCTACACACCTGGCGGCAGACATCGCGGGCAGTGCTACGCCTCCATGAACGGCTGTTCTACTCTCCGGTTTTGGCTGCTGTGGCTCATGT
>JBOFIQ010000072.1:0-5172 GCA_051650245.1 Propionibacteriaceae bacterium
CTGGCGGCTGCCACTGCGCACGATCGCGTACACGACTACCTCTTCCGTCGGAAAAATTCTGGAGATGCGAGTCTAAAACCCGCTTTCGGGACCCTTCGCCATTGACTAATGTCACGGCAGGAATACCGAAGGACAACTCTACGCGCCCGAAGCGTTTCGGTCAAACTGAGACGCTAATGCCAACCATCACCGCGACCGGTTGCTTGCACCTTGGCCTGCACCCGACGTACCGCACGGTCATAAAGGGCATAGCGCACCGGAGCAATAGGAGCTTCCCACGCCTCGACATAGTCGATGACATCCGGGCAGAATGCACTCTTGAATACGCCCAAGCCGTAGTACTGATGATCTTTGTTATCCATCTGGTCCGAAGGCGGAGTACCGCACAGATCGTGCGAGAGCGAGCCATGCTCATGCATGTACTCGATCACCTTCCACTGGAGTAGATGGCTGGCACCATTGACTGGACGCTCTCGGACTGAAGCGCCATCCTTGTACGTAGATTTATGCCCTAGCAAAACTCCAAAAACGGCAGCAACTGCACGTCCCTCTACCCGGGCGAACCACATATGCCCGATACCCGACTCCATGAAGGTCGTCCATAACCTGAGCATGTAATCGTTATCACGAATAGGAAGATTGTGGTCATGAGCAACTTCAAGATAAAGCGACCACATCTGCTCAAGATTTTCAGGCGTGGCATCGACTTTATCGATCACGACCCCATCGCGCTCGGCACGACGAATGTCATAGCGACGCTTCTTCGGCAATGCGTTAAAGATCTCATCCAACGGGCGATCGAGATCAACCACGATCGTATGAGCATTGGGCTGCACAAAAGGAACCTTAGTAAAGCCAAGCTCACGCAAAGCGGTGCGATGCACCGGCGAATCGACCAGTTCCGGTTCGATCTTGAGCGATACCACCCCATGCTGACGTGCAGCCTGCTGCAATGCCGGAAGCATCTCCGTGAGTTGCTCAATCGAGCACACACACGGGCCCTTCGGGATATACCAGGCCTTGCCTAGACCCCAGATCTTCTTCTCGTGGATCACCACTGGAATATCGCCGACTAGGGCATAGCGTGGCTGCCAGCGGTTTGCTGACTTCACCACCCCGAACTCAAAGGTCTGGAACATATTTCCGCCATCGGGTGCAGCAGCAATGCGCGCATCCCATTCAGCGCCAAAATCTAGTCCCGTTGGCTCCAGGAACTTCACTGTCTCCATGCGGACTCCTTCGCTAGTACGTGTGCGCATTACTCCGCAGACTTTGGTGATTTCGTTGAGCGTTTACGGCCTTTGGAATGAGACTGCTTTCGCTCAGAACGGTCGCCACCATCAGCAGCTGCCTGTGTTTCCACTGGCTCCTCATGACGATGGTAACCACGCCCCTTGCAGGTCTCGCACTCTTGGGTAAAGGCTTCTGCCAGCCCGGTGCCGATCTTCTTACGCGTCATCTGGACCAAGCCCAACGAGGTGACCTCAGCGACCTGATGGCGCGTACGATCACGGCTCAAGCACTCCACCAGACGTCGCAACAGCAACTCACGGTTACTTGGCAAAACCATGTCAATAAAGTCGATCACGATGATGCCACCGACGTCGCGCAGACGTAGCTGACGCACGATCTCTTCAGCAGCTTCTAGGTTGTTGCGCGTCACCGTCTCTTCAAGGTTTCCACCCGATCCGGTGAACTTACCGGTATTGACGTCCACGACCGTCATCGCTTCAGTACGGTCGATCACCAATGAGCCGCCCGATGGCAGGAACACCTTGCGCTCTAGCGCCTTCTGGATCTGCTCGTCCACACGGAAATCAGCGAAGAGATCGCCCTTATCAGCATCCCAGCGCTCAATACGATCCACCAGATGTGGCGCCACATGCTCAACGTAGGCGTGGATACTTTCCCACGCATCTTCGGCAGTGCCATTACCGGCGATGACTAGCTTGGCGAAATCTTCTGTAAAGAGATCACGCACAATACGCACAGTTGGATCTGGCTCAGCGTAGAGCAACTGCGGAGCGCTCCCCTGCTTAACCTTCTTCTGGATCGCTTCCCACTGGGCTTTGAGGCGCGTTACGTCGCGCTGCAGCTCTTCTTGATCGACGCCTTCAGCAGCTGTACGCACGATGAAGCTCTCGTTACCATCGGTGAGGTCATCGAGAATGGCCTTCAACCGTGCTCGCTCCGTATCAGGTAGCTTGCGCGAAATACCCGACAAATCACCACCGGGTGCATACACGATGTAGCGACCTGGCAAGGAAATATGGCCGGTCAAACGAGCACCCTTAGCACCAACCGGGTCCTTGGTCACCTGAACGACAACCTGCTGGCCCGACTTGAAGACGTCTTCCATCTTCTTCGACGATCCAGCATCACCGAAGCTATCCCACTCAACTTCACCGGCGTACAAGACGGCGTTACGGCCGCGACCAATGTCAATGAAGGCTGCTTCCATGCCTGGCAATACGTTCTGCACTCGTCCGACGTAGATATTGCCGATGAGACTGCGCGATGTCGCGCGATCCACGTAATGCTCCACGAGAATGCCATCTTCGAGCACGGCAATCTGCGTGTAGTCCTCACGCTGGCGCACTGCCATTACCCGATTGACAGCTTCACGACGTGACAGGAACTCTGACTCCGACAAAATCGGAGCACGACGCCGACCTGCAGCACGTCCTTCACGGCGTCGCTGACGCTTTGCTTCAACACGAGTTGAACCGTCGATACCAGTAACCTGATCGCTCGCCTTGGCGCGATTGCCTCGCGGCTCACGAACCCGGACAACGACCTCAGTATCAGGATCATCATCACCAGTGGTGTCTTCACCACGACGGCGACGACGGCGACGACGGCGATGCGTACCATCGCCTTGTTCATCGGTCTCTACCGATTCAGTTTCGCCGTCAGTCTCACCCTCGGCTTCGCTCTCAGCGGCCTCGGTAGTGTCGGCTGCGGCATCCTCGTCTTCGTCGGACTCGTCTGCCTCATCGTTCTCGTTGGGATCTGTGCTGCGACGACGGCGACGACCACCGCGACGACGACGGCGACGACGCGGAGCACCATCATTGCGATCATCATCAGCATCGCCATCTTCTGCCGCGTCACGATCGGCTTCGCTGGCTTCAGCGATACCTTCTTCACCCTCTTCTACCGTAACCTCGGCCTCAGCCGAAGCGTTCGCGATAGCAGCAGCAAGTTCTGCAAGCGCCTGCTCGGTTTCTGCCGGAGATAGCACCGGAATCGTCGCGGCGGGGTCGGCAATCAATGGCGCACGCTCAGCAATAGCATCCGCTACCGACAGCTCGGCGCCTTCTTCGACGACGGGCTTGCGTGCGGTGGTGCGAGTCCGTCGGCGTGGACCAGTTTCTGTCGAGGTCTGCTTGCGCGGAGCACGCTTACGGGCAGGCTTTGCTTCTTTGGCTACTTCATCCGTGCCAGTTACTGGCTCGGTAGGAAGTGTCGGCTGCTCGATTACAGCCTCGACCGGTGTTTCGCGCACAGCCTCAACGGGCTTGCGCGGACGACGGGTACGAGTACGGCGGGCAGGCTCAGCAGGAGACGCGGACTCAGCCGGAGCCGACTCTGCGCTCACGACGGTGGGCTGTGAATCAGGCTTTGCTGCAACCGTCTTAGCTGCTGGTGGTCCGCTCGGGCGACGTGAACTACGGCGTCCAGCCGGAGGACGCGGGAGGTCGTCGGGTGTAGATGTAGTGGTGACATCGTCACTGAGCATGTCTGCTCCTTTTGCGACTAATCGCGGTCGGCTACGCGCTGCGTAGCAAAGTCAGGTGGCCCCGGGAGCTAGCACGTCCGCGGTCGACAATCGTCGCGGTACCCATGCAGGCAGTCTCGGATGGATCAGGTGATCCAGGCCGTTCCCCCAGTATCCCACACCTGACCACATTTGTCGTGGAACTGTGTCTGGCCACCCTAGGTTGCGTGTCGCACAAGGCACGTAACGGTCTATGCCAGTGGGTCGCCAATCACTCCATCAACCAGCGGCCCCTGAGCCAAACGTGTCAGCAAAGGCGGAGCTGTTGGAACAAACTGCGGGCAAACCGATGCCATGGCATTTACCACGTCATCTGGACGTACCAAAGGCTTACCTTGCAGCATCACGAGGTGCAACTGCGTCGGCGAATCAACGCTGGCAGCGACCACTGCAGCTCGCGCATCAAAGGTACGCAATCCCTTCTTGGTATCACGCGTCACCTCGATCGTTTCAGCCGCGAGCAACGCCGCAACAGCAGCGGTAATGCTGTCTTCCACCCCAGCAAGATCAACAACCCATTCGCTGGCGGGAAAGCGCTCCCCCAGCGATTCGCCGCTTGCTTCGGCAACCTGCTCCAGGCTCATCCCTGGCGGCAATGCCTCATCAAGAACTGCACATACTTTCGCAGGGTCACAGATCTGTGCCAACCCAATCTCGACGTATTCCGCTTCGGTAGCGGCACCAGTTGGCGCAGCATTGGCGTATGAAATACGAGGGTGAGGCGAGTAACCCGAGGAATACGCCATCGGGATCTCAGCTCGACGCAAGGCACGCTCGAACGCCCGCGAAAAGTCGCGGGTTGAGGTGAATCGCGCTGGTCCACGCTTCGCATAACGGAATCGAAGTCGTTGAACCGGTGGTGCCTGCTGTTCGGGTTGTTGCCTAGCCATAGGGAAAGTTTAGAGGTAAAACCTACAGTTCTCTTACCCTTAGACTTGGCCGGTGAGATCAGCCCTAACGACGCCCACATCCCCCACAACATCGTGGTGGGATCGCCCATGGTTAGCAGTGCTGGCCATTCTCGCCTTGGCATTTAACGTCCGTCCGACCGCAATTGCTATCGGCCCGGTCTTGCAACAGGTTCAGGCTGATTTCGCCATGGGCCCATCAGCAGCGGGAGTCCTCACCAGCTTGCCAGCTTTGTGTTTTGCTTTCTTCGGTGCGACTGCGGCAGTTCTTGCGGCTCGCTTTGGCCCGCACCAAGTGACGGTTGCGGCGCTCGTGTGTGTTGGTATCGGATCTGGTGCTCGCGCGCTGGTCCATGACCGCGTCGCCTTCCTTGCCCTCAGCGTCTTAGCTCTGGCCGGTATGGCAGTGGCAAATGTATTGCTCCCCAGCCTGGTCAAACGTCATTTTCCCACGCGCGTGTCCTACCTCACCGCACTGTATTC
>JBOFIQ010000073.1:0-13599 GCA_051650245.1 Propionibacteriaceae bacterium
AGCGGCATGATGGCCCACCCAAGGAAGGCACAGACACCGGCGAGGAAGGGGGCCAGGTTGTAGACCCACTTATCAACATGGCCGGGCTGGAAGTCCTCTTTGAGGAGGCACTTCACACCTTCAGCGATGGTTTGGAACCATCCAAATGGGCCGTTCATATTCGGGCCGGTGCGCTGCAACATGCGGGCCAGCACGCGACGCTCGAACCACACGTTCATGATGATCCAGAGCAGCACGAAAACCAGGAGGACGACGCCTTTAATCAGGGACATCCACCAGGGATCGTTGAAGAAGATCGTGTCAAGCAGGCTCATGCCGCTCCTCCCTCAATGGTGACCGCATCGCCCGCAACTGCGCGCAACGCCTGAGTAACAAACGAGGACCCCGACATGCCGGGCAGCCACACGACGTCATCAGACATCGCGGTGATCTCCACGGGCAACGTCAGCGAGCCAGCAGCGGTGGAGACGGTCACCGTCTCTCCAACTCCGAACTTTGTCGCAGTCGCTGCCGAGAGACGAGCCACAGCAGGCTTAGCCGTCGCCTTAACAAAGGTTGCACCGTCAAGAAGGCGCGAGTTGTCCAAGAGCAAACGCCAGGTAGCCAGTGCCAGGCCCGATTCCGGCTGCCCTGCAGCAACCTTCGGGGCCGCGACACGAGCGCCTTCCCATGGGCCGAACTCTGCGAACTCCCCTGCCGCCTGTGCCGCGACGCGGATACCCAGCGGGGCACCCAAACCATCAGCCAGCGCAGCCAAGACACGCAGATCCGTCATCGGAGCCGCGTTATTGGTATTGACGACGTTCACGGCACCAGCACGATGTTCCCAGTTGAGGAATGTACCGGCTTGGTCCTCGATCGCGGCGACCGGGAAGACTACGTCTGCGTGCTGAGCGACCTCAGAAAGACGCTGTTCTAGTGCAACAACGAATGTTGCATGGTCAAGACCAGCAAGTACCGCACCTGGGTCGGCAAAGTCCATCGCCTCAATGCCAGAGGTGATGATGCCTGCACAACCCAAAATGCCCACGGCATCGAGGCCCGGCTCAGCCGGAAGTTCAGCCACTGACCAGTGCGCGGCCACGTCAATACGCGCCTGCGCATCAGCAACCGGGCGGCCACCAGGCAACAAGGTCGGCAGACAGCCAGCCTCGATAGCGCCGATTTCACCAGCACGACGTGGAATCCACGCCATATTCGCTCCGTGCGCGTCGGCAACAGCCACCGCAGCCGAGAGCGTTCCCTCTGCCAGCGCTGCACGCTCACCGACGAGAATGATCGTGTCAGCGTCAAGTTCAAGGCCACGAAGTGCCTGGGCCTCAGCACCGGGCTTCGCCGTGATCAACTTTGCACCGAGCTTGGTAGCACCCGTCGAAAGGAATGGTGCGATCGTCGAGATCACCAGCCCCTTCTTACGGACTGCCTTACGCAGGCGCAAGAAGACAATCGGCGATTCTTCCTCGGGCTCGAAACCAACCAGCACGACGTGCTTGGCGTTCTCAAGATCGGCATAGGTCACGTTCATCGGCTGACCGGCCACTCGCGCACCAAGGAAATCCGTTTCCTCGGCGGTGAAGGGGCGCGAACGTAGATCGATGTTATTGGTCTTGAGCGCGACACGAGCAAACTTGCTGTAGCCGTAGGCGTTCTCCAGGGTCAATCGACCACCAGTGAGAATGCCCACGTCGCGACCGACCTGCTGCAGGCCACGCACGGCGACGTCAATCGCCTCGGCCCAGCTTGCCGGACGTAGCTCGCCATCTTCGCGCACCAGCGGCGTCTTGAGCCGGTCCTCTTCACGCATCGAGAAGAAGCCGAAGCGACCCTTGTCGCAGCTCCACTCCTCATTGATGTCGGGGTTATTCCCAGCCAAACGACGCTTGACGTCGTAGTGGCGGTGATCCACACGCAAGGAGCAACCCGAAGCGCAGTGCTCACAGGTCGAGGCGGTGGAAACCAAATCGAAGGGACGAGCCTGGAAACGGTAGTCAGCGCTGGTGAGGGCACCGACCGGGCAGATCTGTGCCACGTTGCCAGAGAAGTACGACGTGTACGGGCGCTCCTCATACATGCCGACCTGCTGCAACGCGCCACGCTCAACGAGAGCGATGAACGGGTCGCCAGAGATCTGCTCAGAGAAACGGGTACAGCGAGCACACAACACACAACGCTCACGGTCGAGCATGATGAGCTGCGAGATCGACACCGGCTTCGGGTAGGTCCGCTTGACTCCCCCGTAGCGCGATTCCCCGCGACCGCTGGAAATAACCTGGTTCTGCAGGGGGCACTCGCCGCCCTTATCGCAGACTGGGCAATCGAGCGGGTGGTTTATCAGCAGCAGTTCCAGAATGCCTTCTTGGAACTTGCGAGCCTTCTCATTGGTTGCAGCCGTTTCGACGACCATGCCCGGCATGGCCTCCGTGGTGCATGCCGTCTGCGGCTTAGGCGCACCGCGACCGTTGCCCTGATCTGGGATCTCGACGAGGCACTGGCGGCAGGCACCCATGGGGTCCAGCAGCGGGTGGTCACAAAAACGTGGGATATCGATACCGAGCTGCTCCGCAGCACGGATCACCAGCGAGCCCTTAGGCACGGTCACCGACACACCGTCGATGGAGAGGGTTACGCCCTCGTCCACTGGTGCTGGGGCCTGGGCGTTTTTGGCATCAACGCTCATGAGTGCGCTCCTTTAACGGGAAAGATTGCCGACTTCTCATAGGGGAACTTCTCCCAGGCAGCAATGCCATTGCAGCCGTCTTCGAACTCCTCGCGGAACGTGTTGATGTGGCTAGCCAGCATCATGCAGAACGAGTCTGCCAACAAGCAGAAGCTCTTACCGCCGATGTTGTCGATCAGATCGAGCATCTTGTCGACGTCGCCGGGCTTGCCCTTGCCATCTTGAATGTCGCGCATCATCTGGACCAAGAACCACGAGCCTTCACGGCAGGGGGTGCACTTGCCACAGGACTCATGCTTGAAAAACGACAGGTAGTTAAACGCCGCACGAACTGAGGACGTGGTCTCGTCGAAGAACTGAACCGCCTTCGAACCCAACATGGTCTTCTTCGCACCAAGAGATTCGTAATCCATGGTGACGTCGAGATCAGCATCGGTCAGAATCGGTGACGAAGCACCACCTGGCAACCAGAACTTCACGCGGTGACCATCACGCACACCACCGGCAAGCTCCAATAGTTCACGCGCGGTAATCGACATCGGAGCTTCAAACTGGCCGGGACGCTTCACATGGCCCGATACCGAATAGATCGTGTAACCCTTCGACTTCTCGGTACCCAGACGGCCAAAGTAGTCAGAGCCATGAGACAAGATGCTCGTCACCGAGGCGATGGTCTCAACGTTGTTCACGATCGTGGGTGACTTGTACAAACCAGCGACTGCCGGGAACGGAGGCTTGAGTCGTGGTTGTCCACGCGTACCCTCAAGCGCCGACAGCAGCGCAGTTTCTTCACCACAGATGTAAGCGCCAGCACCAGCATGGACAGTGAGTTCCAAACGGAAGTCCTTGCCCATCACCTTCTCGCCCAGGTAACCACGCTCATATGCCTCAGCAACGGCCTGCTGCAGACGACGGATGACGTGCAATACCTCGCCACGGCAGTAGATGAAAGCGTGATGGCAGTCGATCGCCAAGCAGGTGATGATGATGCCCTCAATGAGGGTATGCGGCGTCGCCATCATCAACGGAATGTCCTTGCAGGTACCTGGCTCTGACTCGTCAGCGTTCACGACGAGGTACACCGGGTTCGGGTTGCCCTTGGGCAAGAAGCCCCACTTGATACCAGCCGCGAAGCCAGCGCCACCACGGCCACGCAGGTTCGCGGTCTTGACGGTGTCAATGATCTCTTGGGGCTGCATTGGCAGCGCATTCTTGAGACCTTCATAGCCGCCACGGGCAATGTAGTTATCGATCTTCCACGCCTGCTCATCAGCCCAGTTAGCCGTGAGGACGGGGGTCAGCTGTGTGGTCACTTGGCCTCCTCAGCAGGCGCCGGAGCGATGTAGCTCGGCGCATTGTCGATGGTCCAGCCATTGTCCTTGGCGATGTCGAGACCACGCTGCGACGGTTCACCCGAGGTGGGGCCCTCGTCAGCACGACCGTCATTGAAGCCTGCGAGCACGCGCTCGGCTTCCTTCCAGCTCGTGATCTTGGCGCCACGGGTCGAATGTACCTCGTCGTCAGCGGCCAGTTTGTCGAGCAACTCGACAGCCTTATCTGGGGTCATGTTGTCCATGAACTCCCAGTTGACCATCATGACCGGGGCAAAGTCACAGGCGGCATTGCACTCAACGGCTTCCAGCGAGATCGCGCCGTCAGCGGTGGTTTCACCTTCCTTGATGCCCAAGTGCTTCTCACAGGCGTCCATGATGAAGTCGCCGCCGAGAATGCCACAGACACCGGTGACGCAGACACCGACATGCTGCTTACCGGCTGGCTTGCGCTTGTACATGGTGTAGAACGTCGCAACACCATTGACCTGAGCCTCAGTGATACCCACAAGTTCAGCAGTGACCTTAACGCCATACGGCGAGATCCGTCCATCCACCGACTGCACGTAATGCAGCATCGGCATGACCGCTGAGCGCGGCTGCGGGTAGTTGTCGAGGATCGTCCGCATCTCCGCGATATTGGCCTCGGTGATGCTTGTCGACGTATCGCTCCAGTCGAGATCACCCGACTCCGGGAAATGCGATGGGAATTCGTGCCCGCTCATCGATCAATACCTCCAAGAACACCGTCGAGTGATGCCACTGACACGACGATGTCCGAGATCATGCCGCCCTCGGTGAGCGCTGGCAATGCCTGCATATGGTTAAAGCCCGGATCGCGGAAATGAGCGCGGTAGGGACGATTGCCGCCGTCAGAGACCAGATGGCATGCCAACTCGCCCTTCGGGTTTTCGACGGCTGTATAGACCTGTCCAGCCGGGACCTTAAAGCCCTCGGTGACGATCTTGAAGTGGTGGATCAGCGCTTCCATGGACTCACCCATGATGTGCTTGATGTGCTCGTTGCTATTGCCTTGGCCATCAGCACCAACCGTGAGTCGGCTTGGAAGCGCGATCTTCTTGTCCTCAATCATGACCGGCTCGCCGACTGATTTCTGTAGTCGTTCGTAGCACTGCTCGACGATCTTGAGCGACTCGAACATCTCAGCCAGACGCACCCGGAAACGACCATAGGCGTCGTTGCTATCCCAGGTGCAGACCTCGAAGTCGTAGGTTTCGTAGCCCGAGTACGGCTGGGATTTACGCAAGTCATGCGGTAGACCCGTCGCACGCAACGGCGGACCCGAAACGCCCAATGCCATACAGGTCGAGAGATCCATGACGGCAACGCCCGATAGACGTGCCTTGAAAATCGGGTTCTCGCTGCACAGTTTGGCGTAGTCCGGCAGGTTCTTGTGCTGCCAGGCAATGACCTCACGCAACTGATCAAGACCATTGTCAGCAAGATCTACAGCCACACCACCGGGACGGAAGTATTCGTGGTTCATGCGCAGACCAGTCGTGGCTTCAAAGAAGTCAAGAATGATGTCGCGGTCACGGAAACCGATGGTGGCCGGGGTGTACGCGCCCAGCTCCAAGCCGCCGGTACCGATAGCGATGAGGTGGCTCGCGATGCGGTTGAGTTCCATCATCAACACGCGGATATCTTGAGCGCGCTGCGGGATCTTGTCCTCGATACCGAGCAGCTTCTCTACTGCCATGCAGTACGCCATCTCGGTAAACAACGGCGCACAGTAATCCATGCGGGTGCAGTACGCGACGCCCTGAGTCCAGGACTTGTACTCCATGTTCTTCTCAATACCGGTATGGAGGTAACCGATGGAAGGACGCATGCTCGTGACGGTTTCACCATCAAGTTCGATGATGAGACGGAGCACACCGTGGGTCGACGGGTGATGCGGACCGAAGTTGATGACCATCGTCTCGTCGCCGTTAGCGCGAGCAGCCTCGATGAGCTCTTCCCAGTCCCCACCATTGGCGTAGTAGGCCGGCATCTCCGGGTCGTTTGGCCCGCGGTAAATATCGGTAGTAGGAGTGATCGTCATGCGTTGTACTTCCTCCGCTGATCCGGGGGCGGCACCTGAGCGCCCTTATATTCGACGGGAATGCCGCCAAGCGGGTAATCCTTGCGCTGCGGATGGCCGACCCAATCGTCGGGCATGAGAATGCGGGTGAGAGCCGGGTGTCCATCGAACTGGATCCCGAACATGTCCCAGGTCTCGCGCTCGTGGAAGTCTGCCATCGGGTAGGTACGCACGACCGAAGGCACATGCGGGTCACTTTCCGGGCAGACGACCTCAAGGCGGATACGGCGATTGTGCGTGATCGACAGCAGGTGGTAGACCACATGCATTTCCGCATCGGTGTCGTGGGGGTAGTGCACACCCGACACGGAGACACAGACCTCAAAACGCAACGCGGCATCGTCGCGAAGTACCTGGACGACCTCACGCAGGGACTGACGCTCCACGAAGATCGTGAGTTCACCACGGTCAACGACGACGCGGGAGAAATCAGCGCCGGGAACCAGAGCGATAAGACGGTCCACGGCAGCGTCGAACCAGTCACCATACGGACGCGCTACCGGACCAGGCATCCGAGCCTCACGCACCATCTGGCCATAGCCCGAGGTATCCCCCGTGCCCGCGCTCCACATTCCCGACCGCGAACCAAGGTTCGTTGCCGGGGGTAGCGGGGCGGCTGGGGTTTCTAGTTCAGTCGACGGCGACTGCGGCTGCTCTGTCATCGCATAAGCCCCTTCATGTCGAGTGTCGTCGGCGCAACGAGCGCATCCTGTTCGGCCTTAGCCTCAGCAGCAACACGGTTCGCGCCAAGCGGAGAATGCTTGATCATGTCCTTGAGCTTGAACATCGCATCGACGAGCTGCTCTGGGCGTGGCGGGCAGCCAGGCACATAGATATCAACCGGAACGATGTGGTCACAGCCCTGGATCACGGCGTAGTTGTTGAACATGCCACCGGAGCTGGCGCACGCACCCATGGAAATGACCCACTTGGGGTTGGGCATCTGGTCGTAGACCCGACGCACAACGGGAGCCATCTTCTGGCACAGACGGCCCGACACGATCATGACGTCAGCCTGACGCGGGGAGGCGCGGAAAATAGCCTGGCCCCAACGGTCGGCGTCGACGCGGTCACAGCCGTAGTCCATCATCTCGATAGCGCAGCAGGCCAAGCCCATCGTCAATGGCCACAAGGACCAGTTACGAGTCCAGCCGGCGATTGCTTCCATGCTCGTGAGCAAGATGCCCTCTGGTAGCGCCTCTTCAATACCATTACCTGGCTTCATCGGGGTACCCTCACTCCCACTCAAGGCCGCCGCGACGCCACACATAGATGTAGGCGACGAAGCAGGTGATCATGAACAAAATCATTTCGATGATCGCGAACACGCCAAGAGCGTTGAAATTAACCGCCCACGGGTAGAGGAACACGATTTCAATGTCGAACACGATGAACAGCATGGCGATGACGTAGTACTTAACCGAGAAGCGGCCACCGCCCTCAGGCATGACCGTCGGCTCAATACCGCACTCGTAGCGGTCATACTTTGCCTTGCCTCGCGAGCGCGGCCCCACAATCAAACTCATGAGTACCGCCGCGACGACGAAGATCGCCGCGATCGCGAACAAGATCACGACCGGTAGGTAATTGATCATGATCGTTTTTCCCTTCTACGAGCGCCGGACTAGGCCGACGGGGTCAGCCTAGACAACGTGGTAATTAGCCGATCCACCGCATCGCCATCATGCTCATCGACGAGGTGTGCTAATAGCTTGTTCACGAGGTACATGAGCTTCTTGCGTGGAAGCCCGTACTCCGTGCAAACCTTCATAATCCACTGCTGGCCGATGAGCTTGGAGAAGATGCCACCCAGACGGTAGTAGCCACCCCACTCCGACTCCAGGCGCGTGATGTAGCCGCGCAAGGCCAGTTCAGCTTGTGCTGTGCCAAAGCCACGGGCCTTGGCATCAGCGATGCAATCTGCAGCAAAGCTGCCCGCTTCCATGGCGTAGCTAATGCCTTCGCCGTTGTACGGGCTAATCATGCCGCCAGAATCGCCCACTAAGAGCAACCCATTGGCGTAGTGGGGTTTCCGGTTGAAGCCCATCGGCAAGGCCGCGCCACGAATGTCGCCAACCCGGTTAGCTTCACGGAAGCCTAGTTCTTCAGGAGTGTTATCCAACCAGCGCTTCATCAAGTCGCGGTAGTCCGTGCTCTGGAAGCCCTTGGACGAGCTGAGCATGCCCAGTCCCACGTTGCAGGTTCCGTCATTCATGGGGAATACCCAGCCATAGCCCGACAACAGCGTCGATTTATGTGGCTCGCCATCCCACAGTTCTAGCCAGGATTCCATCCAGTCGTCTGAGGACTGCGGCGATTCAAAGTAGGCCCGAACCGCTACGCCCATTGGCCGGTCGTCACGCTTGTGAATACCCATGCCCAGCGCCAACCGTGACGAGTTGCCGTCAGCGGCCACGACGATGGGCGCATGGAAGGTCTGACCATCTTTCGTGCGGACACCGATGATTCGGCCGGTGTCATCAAGGATCGGCTCAGTAACCGTGGTATTTTCGCGCAGCTCAACGCCGTTGCTCACGGCGTGCTGGGCTAGGAGCTGGTCAAAGTCCTGCCGCGAGCGCGTCATACCGTAATTAGGGAAATCTTTGAGTTCTGGCCACGGCATTTCCAGCGGCGCACCCTTGCCGCCATAAATCCGCAAGCCTTTGATGTGATGCCAGCCAGCGGCCTCGCTAGTATCAATACCCAAACGGGTCAGTTCGCGCACGGAACGCGGAGTGAGGCCATCGCCACAGACCTTTTCCCGGGGGAACTTTGTCTTCTCCAAAAGCAGCACCGATAAACCGCGTTTGGCTAGGTGCGTCGCAGTTGCCGAGCCACCAGGCCCAGCGCCAACCACGATAACGTCAGCGTCCATTGTGCGCGCAGATACCTGCGCGGGAGCCTCGACTGTTGTCGTCGAAGCCGCAGGGTCAGGCATGAACGTACTCCTGGTTCTGTCAAGGCACGCTTACGCATGCCTCGGTGGGCAATTTCATGAAACGACCTAAGTCTAAGACGAAACTGGCCTAGTAGTGGAATCGGACTAAGCCAGTAGTTGCCACTAACTGAGGCCACCACCGCACACTATAAGTACTGCCCCAACACAAGGTAGATCTAGTGAGGCCAGACTTACTTACCCCGCTTGAGGCGCAGTTCTTCGCGACGCTTGCGCTCTTCTTCCTTCAATCGTTCATTTTCACGCTTGACTTCTTTGGCCTGCTCTTGGAGCTCATCCATCGAACTTGACTGGGACAATGTCGACCAGACGATGAAGGCGATCACTGCACTCACCCACCACCACCGTGACGAGAGCAAGATAATCGGCAAGGTGATGAGCGCGACCATATCGGTGCCACGGAACAAGTTGCCTAGAAGCCCAGGTGGCAGTGCACCGGCAGCCGTCGAGAACATCGGGGTATTGAAATTGACGCTACGCGCTGAAGTCCACCGCACTGCACCCATCAATGCGGCAAAGGCCGTAACGAAGGCGTAGTACACCGCGACCAGCGGCGGGTAACTCTTGCCGCCCGCGACGCCGAAAAATGCCGGACAGATAGCCACGGCCCACAGCAGGGCCATCACGCCAGGCATGACCATACAAGCGTTGCGGATAGTTTGAGTCGAGAAGGGGAACATCCGGATCAGGCCCTTAGTCCGGCTCAAAACGCGCAACTGCTGGAAGAAAGGCACAAGAATGAAGCACAGCACCCACGCTGAGATAAAGGGCATCATCATGCCGATACCGAGCGAAGTCAGCGCATAGGGAATCACCATCGACAACACCAACGCAAAGATGGGTGCCGGGTTGCGCTTGAGTCGTTCCAGATCACGCCACACCAGCGCGCTCCAACCACGACCCTTGCCCTTGGTTGGGGTGACATTACCTTTTTCGGCATAGTGACGCTCGACCAGAATGTCGCGCATCAGGCCAAGGTCGAGACCAAACATGGCACCCTGCATACCAGCGACGAGGGAGCCACCCGACATGAGTCGAGCACGACGAATGTTATTGAGTCGCTTAACGGACAGAATCCAGGTCGCGATGAGCACCACCAGCGACATACCCGCAAGTGCCACAGCAATGAGTTGCCCGCGATCGAACTCCCCTAGCGAGATCAGCCCGGTGGAAATGGCGATAACGCTGCCAAGCGCCGCTACTGCGAGCAAGGTAAAGACGATCTGAGCGGCTTTGACGATGAGGACGCGATCGCGGCCCTGTTGCGTCGCGGCCACGGTCACCATGCTGGCTGCGCCCAGGCCACAAGCTAGAGCCCATGCCACGACGCTCAACCATGAAGACCCTGTCAGCGTTGATACCAAGAAACCCAGGACCGCACCGATAATGAAGGCAGTAACGGTGGCACGTACGAGGCGGCCAAAAAGTATCCGACGTCGGTTAATTGGAGCATCGAGCAACCAAAAACCTTCAGCAGCGCTGGCCAGCACCGGGCCAAAAAGTCGAGATAAGAAGGCAGCGCCAGCAATCAGCGCCAACGCCAATGCAAGCGGCAAAATGGCCCGGGCTGAGCGGCACCCGGCAGCGGCACAAGTCGATGCTGACTTCTGGGTGTTAATCAACACGTTAATGAACATGGCGGTGATGATCGTCAAGGTGAAGATCATCACGTACGCCGAGGAGATGGCTTCTAACAGGTTGCGGGTAGCACGGCCACCACGCCAGGCCTTCATCAGGCTCATAAGTTCACGTTCATCAGCGCGACTGACCTCCATGTCGCGCACGTCGATGTTCTGACTCACTCGCTGGCTCCAACGGTGACCTGACGAGTTGCTACCTCAGCAACCAGTTTCGGCTCATGGGTCGCCATGACGATTGCCAAGCCCTTACCAAGTTCGGCCTTGAGCCGACGCGATAACCAGTCGATACCCTCAACATCAAGGCGAGCTTCTGGCTCGTCCAAAATAAGCAGTTTGCGTGGGCGAACGAAAGCCGTCGCCAAGGCAAGGCGACGACGCTGCCCTGATGAAAGGGTGCCAGGTAGCTGCCCCGACTGGGGAACGAGTTGCACCTCTTCTAGCACCTCATCGACGAGCGCATCAGGATCGTCAATACCGTGAGCGCGCGCAAGAAGATCCAGGTGCTCCACCACGGACAGGTCCGGGAAGAAGTCGAGATCATCAATCACAGTGGCAACAGCAGCACGGATCTCTGGTTTGGTCTCACTCATCGATGTACCAACAACCTCAATCGTGCCATCGTCGGCCTTATCGGCCCCGATGATGCAGCGCAGGATCGTGGATTTGCCCGCACCATTGCGACCGGTGAGAACAACGCACTCCCCCTCTCGCACCTCAAGGTTGAAGTTCTTGATGATGGTGTGGGTGCCAAATGCCTTGGACATCCCCGACACCTTGAGAATTGCCTCGCGCGACTTTGCCATGTCCTGATTCTCTCGCACTGGCCCAACTCCGGGGTAATCCACGCCCTAAAATCGCTCGGCGCATTGCCATCATGGCGCCCAGAATGACAGCCGAAGGGGACATTGCCAGCGTCTGGTGGCAGACTGTGACGGTGACTGGAACCACGAATGGTGGCGCACCCCATAGCGATCTGCGTGCTGATTTGAGCAAGAAGCGCGAACAGGTCCAGGCGATGTTTGACCACGTAGCACCGCGATATGACGTGATGAATGATCTGATGAGCGCCGGTATTGACCGGAGCTGGCGTCCGGCTGTCATGAAGGCCATCGCCCCCAAACCAGGTGAGGTTATTCTCGATCTCGCTGCTGGTACTGGAACTTCCTCGGAACTATTGCGCGCTGCCGGTGCAACCGTTGTTGCTACAGATCTTTCCTTCGGCATGTTGGCTGAAGGCAAGAAACGTCACCCTGACTTCTGGTTCATCAACGGTGACGCGCTCCAGCTACCCTTTGCTGACGCTACCTTCGACGCAGTCACGATCAGCTTTGGTCTACGCAATGTCGAAGACACCAATGCCGCACTGACTGAAATGCGTCGCGTCACCAAACCTGGTGGGCGCATCGTCGTTTGTGAGTTCTCAACCCCGACGTGGGCACCTTTCCGGGCTGTGTACTCGGCTGTCACCGGGACTGTTATCCCGAAATTAGCCAAGATTGCCTCCACCAATGGGGCCGCCTACAGCTACCTGGTCGAATCTATCGCCGCATGGCCTGACCAAGCAGCACTCGGCACGCTACTCCAGGAGGCCGGCTGGAATACCGTCGAGTGGAAGAACCTCACCGGCGGTATCGTCGCACTGCACCGCGGCTGGAACTAATGTCACGCCGGTTCACGCTCGACGCCTATGCGGCGCGTAGCTGCCCGGTGAAAACCCAGAACACCTTTCACCCAGGCATTGCGCTGCCTGCCTTAGACGAGGATCTCACTGAGAAGTTCTCCGGTGGGCAAGATTACGAAGCCGAGATACTGTCGGCGTTCTGTGCAGCTTTCACCGGCACCATCGCTGATCTGCGACCTCTGCGGCAAGAACCTTGGCAGCAGCAGGAGGCTGCATGTCACGAAGCGATGTCTGCCGGTATCGAGGCCATCATCGGGGGCGCCTTACCTCTAGACCTCCAGGGCCATCGCAGCGGCAAAGCCGACCTGTGGTTACGCGGTCCTGATACTCCTGCCGGGACTCCGGGCTACTACCCCGTCGAGGTGAAATCGCACCAGATTCTAGAACGACGCCAAGGCTATATGGCATCTTGTTCAACCTTGTCACAGCCATTTCGCGAAGATGCGTTAGCCATTCCTGATACTGATATTCGGTTCAGTTCTCGCGAACTAGACCTGATCCAAATGGCCCACTATTACCGTCAGCTTCAAGCTGCTGGCGTTGCTGCCGGCGGTGAGCCATTCGCGGCCATTATCGGGCGTGACCGTCTTGGCGCGGCAAGCGAACCGATGCTGAGCTGGATTGCGCTCAGTGAGAGAAAACTACGCACCTTTTCCCGATCAGCAGCAGACGGCTGGAAGTTGCGAGCACCGCTGGAACGTTACGACCATGAACATAGCTTCCGCGTTCGCGTCGCTCAACATGCTCTCTGCCAAACCGGAAACCCCAGCGACCCTGCCTTAATGGTGCGTCCCATCGCGATCCGCGAATGTGGCTGGTGCCCGTGGTGGGAGGTATGCCGTCCTGAACTTGGCGACGACGACCTCTCCATTCGCATCGATAAATCGCCCCTCGACGTGCGTGAAATCTCGGTGCTTCGGTCCTTGGGGATTAGCACCGTCAGCGAACTGGCCCGCGCTGATCTAGAAGCCCTGCTACCGACCTATCTCCCTGAGACTGCACATCGGCACGGCTCCGAAGGACGCTTACGTCTGGCACACCGCCGAGCCCGGCTTCTCGAAGATGGCATCGAGTTAGAGCGCATCACCGATGGCCCCATCACGATTCCCAGCGCATCGGTCGAGATCGATTTCGATATCGAGACTACTGCTGGCGATCGCGTCTACTTATGGGGTTTTCTCCTCACTGATAGGACTGCCAATACCCAAGA
>JBOFIQ010000074.1:0-5248 GCA_051650245.1 Propionibacteriaceae bacterium
CCGACACTTCTGATAAGCGCTGGTCTGCTCAGCGGTGAAGTTGAGAGCTTTGGGCAAGCCTTCGTTAAGGAAGACTCCATCAAAAGGATCTCCCTCGTTCTTGGGCTGGTTCTTGTAGATCGTCTGATATGCCTCGGGGTAGCTGCCTGATCCGATAGTGCATAGTGCAGCAATGCTGGCCTGCTCGGATTCGGTGTTCTTCAGCACCGGATCCATGAAGGTCAGCGTGACCATGCGTAACTCGATATCGCCGGTTTTGGCCAGCTCGACTAGCTTGTCCCCGAAGTAGTATTCGAGCTGCTTGCAGGCCGGGCACTGGAAATCGGTAAAAATCACAACCTTAGGTGCATCGGCCTTAGCCTTACCCGGGTAGAGCTGAACCCCGGCGTCAGTAACTGTTGCTGAACCGTTGCTTGCGCTCGTGGCAACTGGGGCAGCAGCATCGGCGTTCGCAAGGGAATTATCCTTGTTGGCACTTGAACAGCCAACAAGCAATGTCGCGGCAAGGAATCCAGCCAGAAGTGACTTACGCATGGGTACAGACTAGCCGTGCTCCGCTTGAGGAAACAGATGTGGCCCGTTCTTTGCTGAACGGGCCACACACCAACGAAATAATTACTTCGCAGTTTCTTTCACTGCCGCCATGAAGGAAGCCGGGTCATTGGTCTTGAGCTTAGAAAGATCCATCACCTTGTCATCAACAACGACGGTCGGAGTGGAGACCTTGTTCGCAAACTCGTACAGGCTCTTGTTGCCCTTGGTATTGACGTAGTGAACAAAATCAGCAGTGGTGCCTTGCGCGTAGCAGCTAGCGAAAGCTGTCTGCTGATCCTTCGTCATCTTTACTAGCTCAGGGACGTCCTTGGTCAGGATGTCATCGGAATAGCCAGTGCCTTCAGTTGCAGGCTGGAACGAGTAAATAGCTCGATATACCTCAGGGTAGAAGCCGACTGCATCACCACAGGCCGCGGCTGCAGCGGCACGCTCAGAGTGCATCCCCTTGATATTTGCGTCAAGGAAGGTCAATGTGCGCATTTCTAGGTCGATCTCACCGTTCTTAGCTGCCTTAAAGATCTCTTCGCCAAAAGTCATTTCAAGGCCCTTGCAACCTGGGCACTGGAAATCGGAGTAAATGATGACCTTGGGTGCGCCCTTGGCATTGCCGTAAGGCTTAATCCCCTCATTCGTGCTGGAGGCGTGCAGCGGGGCGCCATCAATCTGTTTCGGTTTCAGAGCTTTGATAGCCATCCAGGCCACGAGTGCAGCAATCAACGCAACAACGAGTGCACAGGTGCCCCATAGCGCAATACGACGCTTACGTTCCTTGCGTGCTAACTCTTCACGCTGGATCTTGAGCGCTTCACGTCGGCTGGCTGCAGCCTCGGCTTTAGTTTCTTTGGCCGTAGCTTTCGGGGTATCCACGGAGTCGGTGCTCTTCTTCTGGCTCACTTAATCCTCTTCCTCAAAATCATCGTCACAGGGGACGTCGGCCAGGCGGCCAAACAGCTTGTTGTCTAAAGCCCAGGGCGTATGGGGGCGAATGATGAGCCACAGACCCATCGCGGCAAGTGCAACATCGCGCACGATGTCGAGGAAATACGTCCAGGTATCAATCTCAGGTTTGACCCCGCCGCCACCAAAGCAGCCACAATCAAGCGCGATACCTCGGACCCAGACGCTCACGATGGCACCGGCATAGACCGCCATCATCAAGCCACCGAAGAACGCCATCACTCGAGTGCAGAAGCCAAAGATGAGCGCGAGGCCAAGCAAAACTTCAACAATTGGTAGGGCATAGCCCAGGAACATCACGACGTCGTAGGGAAAGCCCAACTGGAAGTTGCCAACGGCCAAGATCGAGGCATCAAAGTTCCCAAACTTGAGCGCACCGGCGATCAGCAGCACAAAACCAAGGATCAGGCGGCAGGCCAAACCCACCCAATCGCGCCAGGTTTTCCCTTGGCACCAGGTCATCGTTGTAGCAGTCACCTCAAGGAGTCTAGCGACCGACTACGCTGAACTCACTATGAAAACGCATGTAGATATCGTTGCTGAACTCACGAAGCGTTGGCCAGAGCACAAACTGGTCCCTACTCTTGGGCGCATTGAAGCACTGTGTGAGCTCCTAGGAAATCCACAGCAGAGCTATCCGATCATTCAAGTTGCTGGCACTAACGGCAAGGGCAGCACCTGCCTGATCATCGAGTCGCTGCTACGTTCTCTTGGGCTGCGCGTCGGTCGTTTTACGAGCCCCCACCTCCAAGAAATCGGGGAGCGAATCTGCATTGATGGGCAGCCGCTCGCTACTGAAGTTTTTGATGATCTCTACGCTCAGGTCAAGCCACTTGCTGACATCGTCGATGCCCGCGCTATCGACGGTGTCTCATTGACATTTTTCGAGTTCATGACGGGTATGGCATTCGCCGCTTTCGCTGATGCGCCCATTGATGTGGCTGTACTCGAAGTCGGTATGGGTGGGCGTTGGGACTCCACCAATATCGCTGATGCTGATGTCGCCGTTATCTGCCCAGTCGATTTCGATCACATGCATATCTTGGGCAACACGATCGAAGAAATCGCGACTGAGAAGGCGGGGATCATCAAGGAAGGCTGTACTGCCGTCGTGGCAGGTCAGCGTCCCGAAGTTGCCAAGATCATGGTGGAGCGCATCGTGGAGGTCGGCGCTACACCGATGCTTGATGGTCGCGATTTTGGGTTATTGAGTCGCCAGACAGCAGTGGCTGGGCAAGTGATTTCAGTGCTGACCGCTGACGGCCCACTTGGGGATCTACATGTGCCGCTCTTTGGTGCGCATATGGCCAACAACGCGGCGCTCGCGGTTGCTGCCGTTGAAGCCTTCCAAGGCGGGCGAGCGCTCCCCGCTGACATCGTTGAAGAGGGGCTGGCTAACGTCGTGGCTCCCGCCCGCATGGAAATCGTGGCACGCAATCCACTGGTGATTCTTGATACCGGGCATAACCCACACGGAGCCCGCGCCACGGTGGAGGCAATGCAGGAGAACTTCACACTCCATCCGCTCATTGGGATCTATGCCGGTATGAAGGACAAGGACCTACGCCGCGTTATTGAAACCTATGGCGAGATTGTTGAACATCTCGTGTGTACACAGGTTTCTTCGACGTCGAGGGCAATGCCTGCTCATGAGCTTGCTGAGTTGGCTGGGGAAGTTCTTGGAGCTGAGCGAGTCAGTGCTGCAACGACGATGCAACAGGCTATTGATATGGCAGTCATGCTGGCAGAGACCGCCTCAGATGGCTTGGGTGGCGTACTGATTGCTGGCTCAGTGATAGCGGCGGGGGAGGCCCGAGACATTCTCGTCGGACAGGGTGCTCCAGTTGTGGCGCAGCCGAAGATCTCGTTCTACGCCGATCAGATGGAACCTGACGACGAGTTTGGCAACGACTAAACATCAACGACATAGCGGTGTGGCCTCAGAATGCTGAGGCCCCACCGCGTGCGTTATTTAGACCGTGGGATTGGTCGGCGCTGCTAAGACAGGGAAATCTTTACGGGTGCTACGCAAGATCTGGCGCATCATGTAGGCATCTAGGCCACCGCCGATAATGCCACCAGCAAAGGGAATTGCTCGGCCCAGGCGAGCAAAGAGCTTTTCTCCGACGCTACGCATCAACCGAAAACCCACAGCCTTATTGACCATCATCAGCACCGGCTTAGGCAGACGTGAACGCAGCAGTGCTTGGACTGTTGAGGCTGGCAGATTGACGACACCAGCCTTTTTCAAAATATCTTCCGCATTCGATCCGGTCAGAGACAAGAGCGCTGCAGTACGCACCTCATCAGAATTGACGTCATAGCCACGAAGGTGAGCGATACCAGCAACAGCGCGGATAGCGGTGACGTAGAACTCGACGAGGTTAGCCGGGATAGCGATGGGCATCGTGACGAAACCGCCAAGGTTCGTGATGAAGCCAAGGCCGGTGGAGGAACGAATCGCGCTTAAGACGATACGGTCTTCGGCATCTTCGCGAGATTTTGCTTTCGCGAGTTGCTTCTCGGCCATCTCAACTGCCCCAGGATAGCCAGCCTTGCCGTCGATGCCGATATTCAAGATCTGCTGAACCAGCTTCTGGGTTGCTCCGGGGTTGTTCTCGGGATCTCGCGCTTCCTCAAGCGCTGACTTGGCAACCTGAGTATTTTTCTTGCGCGTCAGCCACTTCATCGGTACTTCCTTACGTTGGGTGTTATTCCAGTGTACGAAGTGGAGCTAGCCAAAAGTCGGCATTTAGTAAGGCAAGAACCAAGCTAGCCTTGGGGACATGACTTTTTCGCCTCAGCAGCCGTACGCTCCAGTGTGGGCGCCGCCACCAGCTCCAGCGAATCTCACCGTCGCTGAGCCTGAGAACCATGACTTCATCAGACTATGGCGTGAGCGCAAAGTCACGTGGTGGTATGCGCTGCTAGCGCTGCTCGCCGTTATCGTGTCGTGGGCCTTATTGACTGTAGTCTGCACCGCCGTCGCCGCCGTCGTTGATCCAAACTTTGCCCGCAAAATTATCGCAGACCCGGCCGTTGTCACGCCGTCACTCTTTACTGCGAACAATGTGTCCCTCGCCTTACTGATTCCACTGACGATCTTCTTCTCGTGGCTGTGTACTCGGCTTGCCCCACTGACAGCGGTCAATGTCTTTGGCCGGATTCGCTGGCGCTGGGCCGGACGAGTGGTACTCATCGTCGCCCCCATGATCGTTGGCTACACCTTGTTCCAGCTCTATATAGGCGGTGTTGATGGGGTGAGCAAGCGCCCGTGGACGATCTTTATGATCGTCGTCATTGTGCTAACAACCCCGCTACAAAGTGCTGGTGAGGAGTTCCTTTGCCGGTCCCTGCTCCCGCGTACTTTTGCCAGCTGGATACCTCACCGTGAAGCGGGGCTATGTGTCGCGTGGATCGTTTCTTCTGGGGTTTTTGTCCTTATCCATCTCGCGACTGACCCCTGGCTTAACCTGTTCTACACGATCTTTGCTACCTGTACTTTTGTGCTGGCCTGGCAGACGAAAGGCCTAGAAGCACCGATCATTTTGCATGCAGTTAATAACCTGTGTGCCGAATGGTCGCTACCTTTCTCAGATTTTTCCGGCATGATGGATCGTTCCGTTGGGACTGGTTCCCCATGGATGCTCATCGATATGGGCTGGATGGTTCTCGTCACTGCGCTCGTGACGTGGAGCTACCGTAAAGCTAATCCCGCCACGACTTTGGAGGTTCG
>JBOFIQ010000075.1:0-1174 GCA_051650245.1 Propionibacteriaceae bacterium
CTAAGGATCAGTTCGCTCAAGGCAAGGTGCCCTACACCATCACTGGCCCGTGGAACCTCGATACTTTCCAAAAGGGTGCTGTTGGTACGAACTACGCCATTGAAAGCGTCCCCTCTGCTGGTGGCAAGAGCGCGACCCCATTCGTCGGCGTTCAGGGCTTCTACGTTTCGGCGAAGACGCAGCAGCAGCTTGCCGCGACCAAGTTCATCGTCGATTACATGGGATCACAAGACATCCAGACCAAGTTCTACCAGACCGCTAAGCGCGCCCCAGCGAATCAGAAGGCGTACGACGCGGCTAAGTCGGATAAGGACGTTGCCGCGTTCGGTGCCATCGGCGCGAACGGTGTGGCTATGCCGAACGTCCCCGCAATGGAGTTCGTCTGGACGTACTGGGGTAACACTGAGCTTGCCATCATGAAGGGCTCTGAGGCTGATCCGGCCAGCGCCTGGACCAAGATGTGTGAAGCAATTAAGAAAGATATGGGCTAAGAAATCCCCCGATATCATCACGATCGTGGGTTCCGTCAACCCTGACGGAACCCACGATTGTTCATAAAGTCTTCTCTATAACCACTCAATCGTGGAAAGATACCCGCATGCCGAAATCTGTCATTCCTGCTTCGGAAACCGAAGCGGCATCAGCGCGAGCTGTGCAGCAGAACCGGGCCCTGAGTAAGTTCTCCTCTGGGCTTAGCGCCACGTTAATCAAGATCGTGCTCCTCGGCGGGGTCAATGCGCTGGGGATCTTTGCCATCATCGCGTTAGCGTCACAAGGCTCCTGGGTTGGTCTTGGCTTTGTCGCGCTAGGACTGATCATTCTTGATGTCATCTACGGCCCAGCCAACAAGATGATCCCAGGAAAGTATCTTGCCCCCGGCATTGCCTTCATGATCGTATTTCAGGTTTTCGTCATGTGCTACACGGTCTATATCGCGTTCACGAACTACGGCGATGCCCACATGGGAACCAAACAAGATGCCATTGCCGCCATCCAAGTCCAAAATCAGGATCGGGTTCCAGACTCCCCCGCCTACCCGGTGACGATCTTGTCCAAGGGCAACCAGCTCAGCATGGCTGTCGTTGATCCCGAGACGAAAAAAGCCAAGGTCGGTAGCAATAAGAGCCCCATGGAAATTGTGGACGATGCCACCGTCACTGGTGACAAGGTAGAT
>JBOFIQ010000076.1:0-8400 GCA_051650245.1 Propionibacteriaceae bacterium
TGAAGAAATATGGAGTGATCTAATGCGACAACGACTCACCCTTGTTGGCATCATCTGCCTTATTCTCGGGG
This sequence comes from Propionibacteriaceae bacterium, assembly GCA_051650245.1. GTDB lineage: Bacteria > Actinomycetota > Actinomycetes > Propionibacteriales > Propionibacteriaceae > JBOFIQ01. The sequence continues at coordinate 72 of JBOFIQ010000076.1, forward strand.
CCGGGATCGGAGCGCTCAGCATGGCGCTACTACACCCGCGCCCATCGACGTCAGCGATTGACAACGCCAGCAAGAGCGTAACAATTACTGCGGCTGTCGAAAAGAAACCAACGCGTGCCCCCATTGAAGTCCAAGCAAAACTCACCCCAAACCAGACGGGCACAATCCAGCTCAACACCGCTGCCAGCGGCAAGGTCATGGTGACCAAAGCGGTCCTCAAACCCGGAGACATCATCAAACCTGGTGTTCTTCTTGGCGAGGTTTCTGGGCAGCCAGTTTTCGCGATCACAAAAGACACCCCACTTTTTCGCGACCTAGGCCCTGACGCGGAAGGTACCGACGTCGCAGCGCTCCAGGATTACCTCGCCAATCTTGGCTATTACGGTTACGCCCGCACCGCAAAGTTTGACACGGCCACTGCTGCTGCAGTGAATGCCCTCTACAAGGACTACGGCTACACCGCGCCAAAGGCTGGTGATAAGCCTGGGAGCCTTCCATTAGCTGCTACCGCCATGATCCCTGGCGCAGAGCTGAAAGTGACCGCTATTGCCGAGACTGGTGACGAGCCAAGCAAGGAACATCCGTTCATCACAGTGGAGGTTTCGCCAGCCAGTATCACCTGTCGCGTCGATATGCTGCAGAACGAATACGTGAAGGCCGGCACTCCTGTCACCGTATCGGCTAGCGGGAAAACAGCAACCACAACTGTGCTGAGCCAGAGCACATTCATGGCGCCAGCCGAGAATAAACCTGCTGGCTACGACATCATTATCGCCATGCCTCCCGAGCTTGTTGGCGTTGACAGCGCAGCTCCTGTTATCGTCCGCGAAAAGAACCCACCCACGCTCGGCCTTGCGATCCCGCTCACTGCCATCCATGACGACGCCGGCAAAAGCTACGTCACCAAAGTCAGCAATGGCAGCGAGACCCGCGTCGACATCACCGTGAGCACGATCTCCCAGGGGTACGCGCTCATCGCCGAGAACCCTAATCTCCCCGAAGGTGCACAGGTCAAGGTCTCGTCATGACCGACGCTATCGCCCTTGACCAGTTAAGTCGGCGTATCAATTCCGATGTGCTAGCCCTAGCCAATGCCACATGCACTATCCCGGACGGTGATTTTGTGGCAATCGTCGGCCCATCGGGCTCAGGAAAAACTACGCTTCTAAGCCTGCTCGGTCTCCTTGACCGCCCAACCTCTGGCAGTTACCTGCTGTACGGCGATGACGTCTCTCACCTCACCGAACGCGAACGTAACCATGTCCGCGGACATCAGCTCGGTTTTGTCTTTCAAAACTCCTACTTAGTTGGAGCTGAAACTGCCGTTGCCAATGTCACGTTGGGGCTGAGAGTCCGTGGGGTCCCCCGACGGTTACAGCATTCCCTCGTGCTTGACGCTCTCGACAAAGTCGGTCTTGCTGATTCCGCGCATAAGCCAGCCGGGCAGCTTTCGGGAGGCGAAAAACAGCGGGTCGCAGTAGCCCGCGCACTCGTCACCGAGCCGAAGCTTCTCCTCGCCGATGAGCCGACAGGGGCCCTTGATAGCGAATCAACGGCAAACCTCCTCAGCCTGCTCCATGAGATCAATATAGATGGAACCACCGTCGTCATTGTGACCCACGACCCCTTAGTTGCTGCTGCCGCCCGTCATTCCTTCGTCCTGACTGACGGAGTTCTTCTCGATGAGGTACACCATGTCGGCTAGCTCTGCTGCACGCGCTGGAAGCCGTGCTCGCGCCTACTGGCAAGAACTTATGGATGCGCTCTTCGCGCCGCTGCTGCGACCTTGGCGCACCCTTCTGGTCTTTATCGCCTATACCTTGGGGGCTGCAGCTCTCACTGGAGCTATTGCCATTACTCAGTCCACAACAGGGAGCGTCGTTGAGCGCCTCACCCAAGCAGCCTCGCAAGAAGTTCGAGTTCTTGATACCCGCTCCGACGGACAGCCGTGGACGATGACCGATCCTACAGCGCAGAACAGTTGGACTACGCAGGAAAAGGTGGCAGCACAGCTTCGCCAGTTGGAAGGCGTCACTGATGCCATTCAAGTACGGCGCTTTGCGCCCGTGTCCAATCACCTCTCACGCCTGTCGATAACTCTGGACCCGCATGAGCACAGTCGAGGCTCCTCGATTCAGGTCTATTGCACCACCCAGCGTTACCTCACATCACGCGGTGCGAGCGTCGCGGTGGGCGAACCAGCGCTACTGAACTCAACCACTACTGCAAGCGTAGTTTTAGGCTCGTTAGCGGCCGCTTCACTCCACATTGCTGATGTCGGTCCATATCTCACGATCACGCTCAACGGACGATCTGTCAGCGTCGCAGCAATCTTGCGCCCATCCGACGATCCGTTACTTGATTCCGCAGCATACTTCTCCCCTGGCACCTTGCCGATACTAGCCGATCAGCTAGACGCCACTCTTATCGTCTCTACTCAAACTGGTTATGCCGAGCCTGTGGCTAAAGCGATTCCAGTTGCTTTAGCGCCAACCGAACCCGGCAAGATCTCTGTCGCTACGGTGTCCAACCTGGCCAAGCTCCAGCAAGGGATTAACTCTGACTTGGCTCAGCTCATGTCCATCGTTGGCCTGGTTATTTTGATCTTGTCTGCGCTGACTGCTGGGACCACGATGTTCCTCTCGGTCAATCATCGCTACCCAGAGATTGCGCTACGTCGAGCAATGGGCGCAAGCCGATTCTCTATTGCACGATTGTTCCTCTACGAGGGGCTTGCAATCGGTACTGCCGGTGGCATTGTCGGCACAGCACTTGGCGTTGCCGTTGCCTGGTTCGCAGCCAAACGGAGCCATTGGCCGCTGTGCATTGGTTGGCAGACCGTCGTGTTGGGCTGTGCCATCGGCTTTCTGACCGGAATCGTCGCCTCGCTCATCCCAGCAATTCACGCAGCCCGACGTGATCCCGCTGGTGTCTTGCGCTCTGCTTAAAAGATAGATCGGGTGTGAACCTGTCTACAGGTTCACACCCGATCTATCTTTCGCTAACTCAACCCGACGATGGTGCCATCTGCGTGAATATCCATCCCACATGCTGCCGGAACCTTCGGTAGCCCCGGCATCGTCATGATGTCGCCGGTGAGCGCTACGACGAAACCTGCCCCCGCTGAGATTCGCACCTCACGGACAGTGATAGTGAATCCCCGAGGTGCACCTAACTTCTTGGCATCGTCGGAGAACGAATACTGCGTTTTCGCCATACACACGGGGACGTGCCCAAAACCCTGAGCAGTGAACTTCGCCAGATCTCGCTGCGCTGCCGGGCTGAACTCCACATCATCGGCCCGGTAAATCTCCCGGGCAATCCGACGAATCTTGTCTGCGAGCGGCAACTCTGCCTCATAGAGCGGGTGGTACTGCGACTCTGCCTCGCACAGTTCGACGACCTTGTGTGCCAGCTCCTCCCCACCAGCACCACCACGAGCAAAGACTTCCGTGAGCGCGACCTCCACCCCGAGTTTCGCACAACGCTCCCTGAGCAAGGCAATCTCGGCATCGGTATCGTCGGGGAAACGGTTGAGCGCAACCACCACGGGCATACCGAACTTTGCAAGGTTTTCTACGTGCTGCTCTAGGTTCACCGCACCAGCACTCAGCGCCTCAAGATTCTCAGCACCCAACTCAGACTTATCCAACCCACCGTTCATCTTGAGCGCCTTGATCGTGGCGACAAGCACCACCGCGTCGGGGGTGAGGCCCGCAAGCGGGCAGACGATATCAAGGAACTTTTCTGCCCCAAGATCAGCGCCAAAACCAGCTTCAGTAATGCAGTAGTCAGCCAAAGCCAGCCCTGCTTTAGTTGCCAGAATTGAGTTACACCCATGGGCGATATTGGCGAATGGCCCACCGTGAATAATTGCGGGAGTGTTCTCCACCGTCTGCACCAGATTGGGCTTAATCGCGTCTTTGAGGATGAGCGTCATTGCACCTTGCGCCTGAAGATTTGCAGCCGTCACTGGCTCATTGGCATAGGTGTACGCCACGATAATGCGCCCTAACCGCGCTTTGAGATCATCGATCCCAGAGGCTAGGCACAGAATCGCCATCACCTCGGATGCCACCGTAATATCAAAACCGGTCTCACGCAGAATCCCGTCAGTACGAGCACCCATACCGATGACGATATTACGAAGCGCCCGATCATTCATATCGACGACGTGACGTAACCGCACTCGCTGCGGATCAATGTTGAGTGGGTTGTCCTGGTAGATCGAGTTATCGAGCATGGCGCATAGAAGCGAGTGCGCAGCAGTAATGGCATGGAAGTCGCCGGTGAAATGTAGGTTGATGTCCTCCATTGGCAAGACCTGCGCATATCCCCCGCCTGCCGCTCCACCCTTCATCCCAAAGACTGGCCCCAGCGACGGCTCACGTAGCGTTGTGATGGCTTTCTTCCCAATACGGTTGAGGCCCATCGACAAACCGACGTTGACTGTGGTTTTTCCTTCACCTGCCGGAGTCGGGTTAATCGCGGTGACGAGAACCAGTTTGCCGCGAGTGTTGTGACGTTCTAGCCGTTCCAGCGCCGCTAGTGACAGCTTTGCTTTGTCGTAACCGTAAGGCGTGATTTCTTCGGGCTTGAGTCCAAGATCATGCGCGATCTCAGTAATGGGTTTGAGCTTCGCCTGCTGGGCGATCTCGACGTCAGTCAACATAGGTGAGCTCCTCATTCAGGTGGTGGCACAAGCTAAGCGAGTATCTGGCTCAAAAACAAGAGTCCCTACCGAGTCGTTATCCACATGTTGCCAATAAGTAGCTCAGCCAACTAAATATATTTTCCTGCCACGCAAGGGAAGTTCGGCACAATATTTCATCAAACAAAGCAATAGGGCCTACTTTTTACGGTAGGCCCTATCACTAATGATTTTTGCTATGACAGCAATGAATTTTCGCTATTACAGCGCGTCGATAATCCCATTCAGAATGGACGACGGACGCATAGCCTGAGCAGTCAGCTCATCGTTGGGTAGGAAGTATCCACCCATATCGACGGGCTTGCCCTGAGCAGCGATGAGCTGTTCATTGATGGCAGCCTCGTTCGCACGCAGTGACTGCGCAACCGGGGCGAAGCGAGCTGCCAGATCGGCATCAGTGGTCTGCTTGGCAAGCTCCTCAGCCCAGAACATGGCGAGGTAGAAGTGCGAACCACGGTTATCGATCTGGCCGACCTTACGTGCAGGCGACTTGTTCTCGTTGAGGAACGTACCGATGGCCGCGTCCAGTGTGTCAGCAAGAACCTGTGCCTTTGCGTTACCGAAGTTGGCCGCAATGTGCTCCAGCGATGCGCCCAGCGCTGAGAACTCACCGAGTGAATCCCAACGCAGGTAGCCTTCCTTGGCGAATTGCTCGACGTGCTTGGGGGCAGAGCCACCAGCGCCCGTCTCGAACAAGCCACCGCCCTTGAGCAGCGGAACGACCGAGAGCATCTTGGCCGAGGTACCGAGTTCAAGAATCGGGAAGAGATCGGTCAGGTAGTCACGCAGAACGTTGCCGGTCACCGTAATGGTGTTCTCACCCTTGCGGATACGGTCCAACGTGACCTGCATAGCCCGCGCCGGGGCCATGATCGAAATGTCGAGGCCTTCGGTCTGGTACTCAGGAAGGTACTGCTTGACCTTCTTGATGACCTGAGCGTCGTGCGGACGGTTCTCATCGAGCCAGAAGATTGCCGGCCAGCCCGTCGCCTTTGCGCGGGTGCAGGCAAGTTTGACCCAGTCCTGAACCGGAATGTCGCGCACATGCGACATACGCCAGATGTCGCCGAACTCGCACTCGTGAGTCATGTAGACGGTGCCATCTTCACCCGTCACGGTGACTGTGCCAGCCGCCGGAAGAATGTAGGTGGTGGGGTGCGAGCCGTACTCTTCGGCCTTCTGCGCCATCAAACCGACGTTGGGGGCATCGCCCATGGTCGCCGGGTCAAAGCGCCCGTTCTTGCGGCAATCCTCGAAAACCGTCTGGTAGATGCCCGCGTAGCAGCGGTCCGGAACCATGGCGAGGGTTTCTTGCAGCTTGCCTTCGGCATTCCACATCGAGCCTGAGTCACGAACAACCACCGGCATGGAGGCGTCAATGATGATGAGGTTCGAAGAGTGCAGGTTGGTAATGCCCTTATCCGAATCGACCATGGCAAGAGCCGGACGCTCGGCGTACATCGCATTGATAGCGCCGAGGATCTCGGCCTTCTTCTCAGCACCAAGTTCGTCGAGCTTGAGTTCGAGATCGCCAAGACCCAGGTTCGGGTTGACGCCGATCTGTGCAAACTCTGCTGCGTACTTCTCGAATACCGGCGCGAAGAAAATCTCAACCGCATGGCCGAACATGACCGGGTCGGAGATCTTCATCATCGTGGCTTTGAGGTGTGCCGAGAGCAACAGCCCCTCAGCCTTAGCAGCCTCAATATTGCGAGCGAAGAACTCCCGCAGTGCCTTAACGCTCATGAACGTACCGTCGAAGATCTCACCCTTGAGAATCTTCACCGTACCGAGCTTCTGATCGCCCAGCGAGATGGTGAACGTCTGGTCCTTGTCAGAGACGGTGGAGACCTCGTTACCGAAGAAGTCACCCTCGCTCATGCACTCAACGCGAGCCTTGTTCGTCGGTTCCCACTCGCCAAGGCGGTGCGGGTGATCCATCGCGAACTTCTTGACCGACAACGGAGCGCGACGATCAGAGTTACCCTCGCGCAAAACCGGATTAACGGCCGAACCCTGGCACTTGGAGTAACGCGCGAGGATCTCAGCCTCTTTGTCGTTCTGGGGGTCCTCCGGGAAGTCCGGCAGGGCGTAGCCCTTGGCCTGGAGTTCGGCGATTGCAGCCTTGATCTGCGGCACCGAAGCGGAGATATTGGGCAGCTTGATGATGTTGGCTTCCAGCGACTGGGTCAGCTCACCGAGCTTGGCCAGGTTGTCGTCAACGCGCTGCGATTCGGTCAGGTATTCCGGGAATTGGGAGAGGATACGACCGGCTAGCGAGATGTCGGACTCAACTACCTCAACGCCCGTGCCCTTGGTGAAGGCCTGGACGATCGGGAGTAGCGAGTAAGACGCCAACGCAGGAGCTTCGTCGATCCTGGTCCACACGATCTTTTGTGTGTTCATGTCCACAGACTATAAAACCCGATGAGCGCCGCGCTAGGGGGGTGTTGTTCCTTTCTTTCGCCCTACCATGACCAGGCTCAGTTCGGTTAGGGGGCTGGGGGTAGTGACGGGCACATACCGTGAGGAGTAGTCTCGGGCATATCCGAAGTCTCCCATCGTTCCGGAAGGACAACTTCAATGACGAAAGCCCCCGTGAAGGTCACGGTCACCGGCGCTGCCGGCCAGATCGGCTACAGCCTGCTGTTCCGTATCGCCTCTGGCGCCATGCTCGGCGCAGACCAGCCCGTTGAGCTGCGACTGCTCGAAATCGCTCCGGCCCTGCCCGCCCTCGAAGGCGTCGTCATGGAGCTCGACGACTGCGCCTTCCCGACGCTTGCTGGCGTCGAGATTGGCGATGATCCGATGACGATGTTCGCCGATGCCAATATCGCTCTCCTCGTCGGTGCTATGCCGCGCAAGGATGGCATGGATCGCGCTGATCTGCTCGCCGCTAACGGCAAGATCTTCACCGGTCAGGGCAAGGCCATCAATGACGTCGCCGCCCGCGACATCAAGGTTCTCGTTACCGGCAACCCGGCTAACACCAATGCCTTGATTGCGATGAATAATGCCCCTGATCTCAAGCCGGAGCAGTTCAATGCGCTAACCCGCTTGGACCACAACCGCGCCAAGACTCAGGTCGCCAAGAAGCTCGGCGTGACCGTTGATGATGTCAAGGATCTCGCGATCTGGGGCAACCATGACGACTCGATGTTCCCCGATCTATTCCATGCCACGGTCAATGGCAAGCCCGTTGCCGAGCAGGTTGAAGAGTCCTGGATGGTTGAGCAGTTCATTCCGACTGTTGCTACTCGTGGCGGCGCCATCATCAAGGCTCGCGGTGCATCGTCGGCCGCTTCAGCAGCGAACGCCACCATTGACCATATGCGTGATTGGTTCTGCGGCACTGACGAGATCGTTTCCATGTCGGTTCCGTCAGATGGCTCCTATGGCGTCCCCGAGGGACTCATCTCGTCCTTCCCCTGCCGCGTGAAGAACGGTAAGTACGAGATCGTTCAGGGTATCGAGCACAGCGACTTCGCTAAGGCCCGAATCCAGGCATCGGTTGATCGTCTCGCAGCCGAGCGTGACGCAGTGAAGGAACTTGGCCTGATCTCGGTCTATTCTCTACGTTGTGGGCGGGCCTCGGGTGCCTGCCCACAACTGTATCTA
>JBOFIQ010000077.1:0-7365 GCA_051650245.1 Propionibacteriaceae bacterium
TGGAATCGGTGAGGCAGCTACAGGATGTGCCGTTGAGTTTTGATCCTGTCCGACGTGAGTACGCGGTGCGTGCGGTGGTAGATACCACCGTCGATGTGTCAAACCCACGGTTTGAAGGCATCGTCGAACTTGAGCATGATCCGATGATGTTGGCAGAGGAGAGCGCATGATTCTCACACAGTGCATGATTAATCCTTGTCGCCAAGGGGCGAGGAAACTTTTGGGTTCGCCGCAGGCGATGCATGCTGCTGTCCTGGCTGGTTTTCCGCCGATGGTGGATCCAGGACGTGTCCTGTGGCGCGTCGACGGGGCAGGAACTCCCAAAACTGTTCTGTGGATCGTGTCTGAGGTGGCTCCTGATCTGACGCATCTGGAAGAGCAGGCGGGCTGGCCGTCGCAGCCGACCACACGATCCGTTGAGTACGGGCCGCTGCTGGGACGGTTAGCGAAGGGCCAGCAGTGGGCTTTCCGCTTGACGGCCAATCCGACACATCGTGCGGACGTGGATGGCAAGAAGAAGATCCTTGCGCACGTCACCGCTGACCAGCAGATTGGGTGGCTGGTAAGTAAGGCAGAAGCTTTAGGCATTCGCCTCGTTGAGGATGATCAGCGGACCTTCGACCTTGTGGGTCGAGAGGTGCGTAAATTCCGTCGACAGGATGCGATGGTTACGCTCGCTCAAGCTACTTTCGCGGGAGTTTTGGAAGTAGCGGATCCGGAGTTGTTGCGTCAAGCGATGACCGAGGGAATTGGGCGTGGTAAGGCTTATGGCTGTGGTCTGTTGACGCTCGCTAAGCCATGATTCCTGGCGCCCCGCCGCCAACGTCGCGGCAGCTCAACAAGATCGAGGATCGGATGACGTTTATCTACCTCGAGCGCTGCACTCTGAGTCGTGACGCCAGTGCGATCACGGCGACGAGCGATGCGGGAACTGTGCATATCCCAGCAGCAGCGGTGAACGTCCTGCTGCTGGGACCGGGAACCAGAATCACACATCATGCGATGATGCTGATTGCTCAGGCGGGCGCCACAGCTGTGTGGGTGGGGGAGAACGCCGTGCGCTACTACGCCCATGGTGTTCCCCTTGCCCGCTCGACGCGGCTCCTGGAGGCCCAAGCTGAGGCTGTCACTCATCGCGGGCGTCGTCTTTCTGTTGCTCGTCAAATGTATGGCATGCGTTTTCCTGATGAAGTAGTTAGTCGGTTGACCATGCAGCAGTTGCGCGGCCGTGAGGGTGCGCGCGTGAAGCAGATCTATCGACGAGAATCTGAACGTACTGGTGTTCCGTGGGAGAAGCGGGATTACAACCCGGACTGTTTCGAGACTGGTGATGCGATCAATCAGGCGTTGTCTGCCGCCCACACCTGTCTATACGGATTGGTGCATGCGGTGATCGTGTCGCTGGGGTGCGCGCCGGGATTGGGTTTTGTTCACACCGGGCATTCGCGATCGTTCGTCTACGACATCGCTGATCTCTATAAGGTAGAGGTAACAATCCCGATTGCGTTCGAGTCTGTGGCGAGCGAACCTGAAGATGTGACAGCGGATGTTCGACGTCGATCTCGGGATGCGTTCCGCTCGCAGAAGATCATCGAGAGGTGCGTGCATGACGTGAAGTCGTTGCTGCTCCCTGGGGTTATTGACGACGAGGAAATCGACGTGATTTATCTGTGGGATGAGCGCGATAAGTCTGTAGCGGGTGGCATCAACTATGACGAGGTGCTGTCCTGATGGTGGTCATCGTGCTTAGTAAGGTGCCCTCGGCGCTTCGCGGTCATCTCACCAAGTGGCTGATGGAAGTGTCTGCTGGGGTGTTCGTGGGGTCTGTGTCTGCGAGGGTCCGGGAGTAGCTGTGGGTGCTGGTGCTGTCCATGGTGAGTTCGGGGGAGGCGCTGATGATTCACTCGGCCAGAAATGAGCAGGGGATGATTGTGCGGAACCATCGGCACGCGTGGGAGCCTGTCGATTTCGACGGGGTGACCCTCATGCGGCGACCTCCCGCTGTTCGAAAGTCCGATGATGCTGAGGCGGCTGAGAATCGCGCTGCGAGGTTCAGACGCGTGAGGAGACCTGTCTTGCCACCCAGGATGTAGATGATAGCGTTGGCGACGACAAGATGAGTGAGTGTAAAAGCTGTCAGGGGAGTGGATCACCCCTAGCCAGCAAGTGTGTTCCCCGCGCGAGCGGGGATGATCCGTGGACTAAGGCCGATATGGTCGAGTTCAAGAAGTGTTCCCCGCGCGAGCGGGGATGATCCGGGCAGATTCGTAAGATCGAACGTAAGCAGGGGGTGTTCCCCGCGCGAGCGGGGATGATCCGTTGTTGCCGAAGGTCTTTGCTCGGATCCGCTTGTGTTCCCCGCGCGAGCGGGGATGATCCGGTGAGCTTCAACGTCGTAATGATGGTTTTGTAGTGTTCCCCGCGCGAGCGGGGATGATCCCGCTTTGATTTTAAGATATTCGTTAAGGGTTGCGTGTTCCCCGCGCGAGCGGGGATGATCCGCCTAATCTTCTTCGATACTCTCAATAGAGTAAGTGTTCCCCGCGCGAGCGGGGATGATCCCGACTCCAAGCTGACGGCTGCAAATACTGCCGAGTGTTCCCCGCGCGAGCGGGGATGATCCGGGACAGGTTCGTAAGATCGAACGTAAGCAGGGGTGTTCCCCGCGCGAGCGGGGATGATCCGGACTCCGCGCTTACGGTTGGAGTCCTATCGGCGTGTTCCCCGCGCGAGCGGGGATGATCCCTTGAGGAGCTGCTGGGTAATTCTTTCTGGAACGTGTTCCCCGCGCGAGCGGGGATGATCCGGACCCGAAGACGATTTCAACCCGAGGAGCTGAGTGTTCCCCGCGCGAGCGGGGATGATCCGGTGTCGGCGAGCTTCTCAATTTCATCGAGATTGTGTTCCCCGCGCGAGCGGGGATGATCCTCTGCTACGCAGGAAGCGACGATCTCCTAGCCGGTGTTCCCCGCGCGAGCGGGGATGATCCGGATCGTTCACCATTCAGATGGTCCTTCAATGGGTGTTCCCCGCGCGAGCGGGGATGATCCCGGTAGGTTTTATCGACATTCCAAGCTCTTTAGGTGTTCCCCGCGCGAGCGGGGATGATCCGGTCACTGACCAGGTCATCGGAATGCACGCAGGGTGTTCCCCGCGCGAGCGGGGATGATCCCGCGGCGACCTGCCCGTTAGCGTCTTTAAGATCGTGTTCCCCGCGCGAGCGGGGATGATCCTGCGTCCGCGCTCGAAATCGCACAGCGGACACTGTGTTCCCCGCGCGAGCGGGGATGATCCGGGTGGACATGAAACTCGCAAGCCGAGCGGTACGTGTTCCCCGCGCGAGCGGGGATGATCCGACAAGACCTACGCGCAGCAATGCCACGGTGAGGTGTTCCCCGCGCGAGCGGGGATGATCCGGACCGCTGCGCATCAAAGCGCTTTTCGTGCCTGTGTTCCCCGCGCTAGCGGGGATGATCCAAGTTCCACGCGCCGATCGCTTTATCGAACGCCGTGTTCCCCGCGCGAGCGGGGATGATCCCATGGAGATGAAGCGGCGGCGTGCTGCGACGAGGTGTTCCCCGCGCGAGCGGGGATGATCCCGGACGCGATAATCGACAATATCCGCATAATCGAAGGCAGGTGGGCGAAGCGACCCGACTAGAAATGGCTGTCGGATCGGTTCGTGTCGGTCTCACACCGAATGTCCCACCAGAGCTTTGGGATGCCTTTGTGGAACAACTTACCGAGCAAGAGTTACGCGACTATCAAGCACGCCGAATGTCCTTCAGCCGCTATTTAGTTAGTATCTAGTGTTCCACGCGCGAGTGGGGATGATCCCTACTAGATCTTCGACCGTGCATCCTGTTCCCGACGATAATAGGTTGCCACTTAAACCGTTCGCGGAAACATCATTGCCGGCATGATGTGTGTGCGACTGACTGAGGCTTGTACTTCGCAGTTTGGGCGAGGAACTCCACCAGCTCTAGTACAGGTTCTAACAACTTATACTCAAGCACCTCTATGCCAATGACCTCTCCATTGATATCAAGATCTACATGGAGGCCGGAGTCAAGCTCCTTTGTGGAGGCTACATCATGTTCTGAGATATAGAGATATCCGGCACTTGCAACAGAATCCACAGTGAATAGCATTTGCACGGGCTAGCACGGCTTCTATTTACCATATTGGTTCTACTGATAGCCCTTTTCTGCTAGGAAGCTCCATAGGGTGGAACTTGGGTTTTCCACCCTATGGAGCTTCCAGTCCAAGGTCAGTGCAGTCTTTTGTCTTCTCGAAAGCTCATCTCTTGGTGCTAGGCGCCTTAAACCACATATGGGCCTACTTATCTGTCTATCCATCTCCAGTGTTCCCCATGCGAGCGGTGATAATCCGAGATCGCCCGCAGGATGCTCAAAGATACCGAGACGGTATTCAACGGCGGACGCGAGCGGGCTATCACGATCGCCCGCACAGAAGCCCTCGACGCCTACCGCGCCGCGACCCATGAGGAGTACACGGCTAACGCTGACATTCTCGATGGCTGGGTGTGGGTATCAGAGCCCGGCGCGTGCCTGGTCTGTCTCGCGATGGGCGGCACCGTTCATAGGCTCGACGAGACCGGGCCGCTGGATCATCCGCGTGGTCGCTGCTCTCGCGAACCCAAGTTCAAGCCCATGAAAGGCTTCAAAGACCCGACACCGCTACCCACTGGCGAAGAACTCCTAAAGGCAATGCCCCAGGACGAACAACGCCGCATCCTAGGACCTGCACGCTACGAGGCGTGGAAGAACGGAACTTCGTTATCGGCAATGGTCGAGCGAGGCACAAACCCGGGATGGCGTGACTCCTACAAGGCTGTGCCAGTGGATAGGTTGCCGAAGCCAGTCGTTTACTTGGATAAATCGGCGGAGTTCCAAAAGAACGGTGCCGTAAAGTTCCAAAAGGACGCTATAGCGTTCCGGAAGGCCCATGCGACAGCTGACCAAAATGAGGCTATCAAGTTCTATACACGCGACGGCTACAGGTTAATAAATGACGCTCTTAGGGGTCATGAGTCAACCCCGATGATCTACGAGAAGATCTCCGACATGAGATCCATGTTCTTGCTGGGAATAGAGACACCAGAACCAGTCGTGCTATATCGCGGGCTTGGGCTCGGGTCAATACCCGCAAAAGGGGAAGTGTTCTCAGACCCTGCCTTCTTCAGCACCTCGCTCAATAGGGAAACATCCAGAGAGTTTGCCCAACATTCATCTGGCAGTAACAAGGTTCTGTTCAAGATCAGTGCTCCCGCTGGCACCCCATACATTCCGGGGACTCATTGGGAGGCCGAGCTAATCCTCGCCCCATCTACCGAGTTTCGGATATTAACCGATCCAATTGACATCGGCGATGGTATAGTGCAAATAGAAATGGAGATGATCTAGATGAGTGCTCAAGGCCGCTTCAGCGACTGCGTCTTGATCAATATCACTGACCCTGCCGCAAGAGAAGAGTTTAGACGTACTTCTGCTGAGCGCATGAAACAGATTGAAGAATCTGCAGCCGCTTACCGCGAAGAAAAGCGCCAACAGGGCGTAAGCTAGAAGCCAGAAGGACGAGAGGCAGTGCTGAGGCACAGCTGACTCGTCCTTCTCTCATAGCTGACTCTCACCAGCATCTATGTCGAGCCCCACACGTATAGGGCCGGTTCTTTTGCGATTTACCCGCAACTCACTAACCGTAAGGCTGGGGCGTCAACGCCGAAAGCGACGCCAGCGCATTGATCACATCTACGCGAAGGCGGGCTGGGGGTCACCCATAGTGTGGCGTCCGCGACCTTTCTACCCCTGCACGCCCGACCTGCGCCCCAGCCTTCATCCAGCCCTGCCACTCTGCAGGGCTTTTTTCATACCCGCATACTTCCGCCCCCGCACAGGGGTGAAGAAAACCCAACCTAATCCTGCACAGGAGAAAACCATGCCAGAGCCAACCCAGCCAACGCCCACACTCGCAGACCTTACGCCCGCAGCTGCACAGCCCGAGCCACAAGACTCTACCGATTGGAAAGCCGAAGCCCGCAAGTGGGAAACCCGCGCGAAAGCCAACAACACAGCCAAAAGCGAAGCAGAAGAACGCCTCGCTAAAGCCCTAGAAGCTATCGCGCAAGCCGCAGGCGTAAAGCCCGCTACCACACCAGAACACCTTGCCCAACAGCTCGCCGAAGCCCAACAGCAAAACCGCCAGCAAGCCGTCCACGTGGCCATCATGCAAAAAGCGGCAACGCTCGGGGCTAACCCGAACGCGCTGTTGAATTCGCTGCGCTTCGACCGAGCAATCGCCGCTCTTGATCCATCCGACCAGGCTGGTATCGAGAACGCGATCCAAGCCGAGATACAAGCCGACCTCGGCCTACACGCTGCTGCACCTGCGCAGTAAACCGTGTTTCTCGCGCGAACAGGGATCGGGTTCAGTCGTGCCTGCTCTGTCATGCTCAACGGGTCTGGATCGTAGTTGAGTTTAGGTTTGCCGTATGACGATCTCACCTATGGAGTCGTGAATGGAAGGGTTTATATTCCGTAAATGGTAGTGTTTGGTTATGGAATATTTGGTTCGCACAGTCGATCGTGAGCTCGATGAACTTCTCCCGGATGTGGCAGCTATCGCTTTGGATGGGCCAAAAGGTGTGGGTAAGACCGCTACGGCTCGTCGCCGAGCGGCGGTTGAGTGGCGATTGGATGATCCTGCCCAGCGGGATATGGTCAGAGCTGATTTCGGGTTGACGACGGCTCCCATGGGTACGCTCCTCATCGACGAATGGCAGCATCTGCCGCAGGTTTGGGATGCCGTGCGTAGACAGATTGATGCTGGCGCTCCGCCGGGGCAATTTCTTTTGACCGGCTCTGCTACTCCTGTCGATGCTGCGGGCACTCACTCTGGGGCTGGCCGCATCCTTTCGCTGCGCATGCGACCAATGGCTTTACATGAGCGGGGTGTTGTGTCACCTACCGTGTCGCTTTCGCGGCTGCTGGCGGGAACACAGGCTGAGGTCGGTGGTACTTCGACGGTGACTGTTGCTGACTATGTCCAGGCCATCGTCGCAAGCGGATTTCCTGGGATAACTGCTGTGTCTCCGCGGGCTAGACGTGCGCTCTTGGATTCCTATCTCCAGCGCGTGATTGATCGAGATTTGCCTGATCAGGGATTCGAGGTGCGTCGACCAGAGACGTTACGACGGTGGTTAGCAGCCTACGCGGCAGCATCGTCGACGACGACGTCGTACTCTAAATTGCTTGATGCGACGACTGGTGGCGACGGAACTCAGCCGGCCAAGACGACGACCATGGCGTATCGAGAGCACCTGAGTCGATTGTGGCTGCTTGACCC
>JBOFIQ010000078.1:0-5666 GCA_051650245.1 Propionibacteriaceae bacterium
CGCCCTACGTCACGAACAACACCCAACTTGACCAGATCGCCACCGCGATCACTGCCATCGTGGAGGCTGGTGTATGACCATGACTCTTTCTCGTCCTATTACTCTCATCACCGGGACGGACACCGACGCAGGTAAAACAGTGGCGACGGCGGTCTTGGCCGCCTACCTCAACCAGCGAGGCACAGTACAGGTGGTCAATCCCTGCCAGACTGGCATGGCTCCTGGAGAACCAGGTGGCGATGTCGAGATCGTGCGTGACCTTGCAGGCCTTGACCCCAACCAATGCCATGAGTGGTCCAGGCTCCCCGAACCACTAGCCCCTACCACAGCTGCCCGACGTGCTGGTGTCACGCTGCCAAGCGTCGCTGACCTTGCCGACCGCATCATTGCGCTCAGCGATGCGGGGCGAGTCCTCGTCGAAGGTGCTGGTGGCGTGCTCGTCGGGCTCGATAGTGAAGGTCACACTCTGCTAGAGCTAGCCGATGCGCTACGTGCACGTGGCGCTGAGCCAACATTCGTCGTGGTCTGCCGTGCCGGTCTTGGCTCGCTTAATCACACGCAACTTACTGTCAATGCCATCCGCGAGCGCGGCCACCGCCTCGATGGGCTCATCATCGGCGCGTGGCCTGCTGATGTTGATCTTGCGAGTGCGTGTAATCGCGAAGATCTCCCACTCCTGACCGGACTTCCGCTCGTAGCCACAATCCCTGCCGGTATCGGACGCGATCTTGATGCCATCCAGCGTTACGCAAAGGAGCTGCATGACCACACGTAGACGCTCCCCTCTTCATTCGGTTGCGCTGAGCTAGCACAACCGTGGGCTTGGCAACGACCTCGTTGATCACGCTCGGTATTTCTCCGTACGAAAGGAACTGACATGCAGAACTGGGACGATCTCGTCGAAGCGGGCATCCGCGGCGAATCCTGCACCCGCGAGCAGGCCCTCGCCATTCTGGAAACCCCCGACGATGAAGTATTTGGTCTCGTCGCTGCGGCTGGCCGAGTACGGCGACACTGGCACGGCAATAAGGTCGCGCTGAACTACCTCGTCAATGTGAAGTCAGGGTTCTGCCCAGAGGACTGCCACTACTGCTCCCAATCAAAGAAGTCAGAAGCCAATATCTTGCGCTACGCCTGGCTGACCCCACACAAGGTGCGTGAACAGGTCGATGCGGGCATTGCTCGCGGTGCTTCCACGGTGTGCTTGGTATCGGCTGGCCGCCAGCCTAGCGAACGCGACATTGACCGCGTGACTGAAATCGTCGAAGAAATCAAGGCCGAGCATCCCGATATTCACGTCTGTGCATGCCTCGGTTTCCTCAGCGAAGAGAAGGCCGCTTCGCTGGCCAAGGCCGGCGTCGGTCGCTATAACCACAACCTCAACACTGCGCAGGACCGCTACCCCGATATCTGCTCGACACATACGTACGAAGATCGTGTGGCTACCGTCGATGCGGTAACAACCAATGGCATTTCAGCATGCTCAGGTTTGATCGCGGGCATGGGTGAATCCCCTGAACAACTCGTCGACGTGGTCTTTGCGTTGCGCGATATTGATGTCGATTCGATTCCCGTGAACTTCCTGCTGCCCTTTGAAGGGACACCGTTGGGACTGCGCTCTGAACTGACTCCCCGTAAGTGCTTGAAGATCTTGGCGATGTGTCGCTTCGTGCTGCCCAATAAGGAAGTTCGCTCGGCAGCCGGACGCGAATATCACCTGCGTTCTCTTCAGGCCATGGTGTTGGAGATCTGCAACTCCATCTTCTTGGGCGATTACCTCACCTCAGAGGGACAAAAGACCCAAGCTGATCTCGACATGATCACCGACATGGGCTTTGAGGTACTGGGAACAGTGCACACAACAGAGGACGGCCCAGAGTCCAATATCGTCGACGCCGCAGGCATTCACATGCGTCGTCGCGGAGCTGGTGTTTAAGTAGTCACCCGCTGCGTCATAGGCCGAGGGCTATTCCCCATGATGAGGGAATAGCCCTCGGCTGTTTTACTTTTTGAGAGCCCTGCACGCGTGGATAACGGATTGGCGACAGGTTGTCGCTATTCCCGCCTCGATGCCGCATTTTGCTGAACTTTTGATTACCCTTGGTAGTTATGAGTGCGGAAATCCTTGCCCGATGGCAGTTCGGCATCACCACGGTGTACCACTTCTTCTTTGTACCCGTGACGATCTCGCTGTCCATGATTGTGGCTATCTTTCAGACCAAGTGGTACCGGTCCGGCGACGAGCGCTGGCTACGTATTACCAAGTTTTTCGGGAAGCTTTTTCTCATCAACTTCGCGATGGGTGTCGTCACCGGCATCGTCCAGGAGTTCCAGTTCGGCATGAACTGGTCGGAATACTCCCGTTTCGTTGGTGACATCTTCGGCGCCCCGCTGGCGCTGGAAGCGCTGGTTGCCTTCTTCCTCGAATCGACCTTCCTCGGCCTGTGGATCTTCGGCTGGGATCGTCTCTCGAAGAAGGCCCACCTCACCGCGATTTGGCTCAACGCCATCGGTACGCTGCTGAGCTCAATCTTCATCCTCGCAGCGAACTCGTGGATGCAGAACCCCGTCGGCGCTACCTTCAACCCGGCTACCGGCCGCGCTGAGCTATCGAACTTTGGCGCACTCTTCACCAACCCCATCTTCTTGACGACGTTCCCCCACACCATCGCCTCGGCGTGGATGTCTGGCTGCGGCTTTGTTCTCGGCGTTGCGGGCTACTGGTACGTCAAGGAGCACCGTCGCGGTGACGCCGCCGATAAGGACACCGTCAGCGGCTTCCGTTCGGCAGTGAAGTTTGCAGCTATCGGTCTGATCATCTCCGGCATTCTCGTCTCCATCAGCGGTGATCTCCAGGGCAAGGTTATTGCCCAGATCCAGCCGATGAAGATCGCTGCCGCCGAGAACTTGGAAGAGACTGCAGGCGGCAACGGCACAGGTGCCCCCTTCAAGCCCGTCGCGATCTTTGATATGAAAGACGGCCACGAGATCTGGTCCTTCGAGATCCCGAACCTCTTGTCCTTCCTCTCCACCAACGATCTGCATGCCCGTATCCGCGGTATCAATGACCTCAATGAGGAATACACCAAGGTCTTCAATGATCCGTCGCAGATCCCCAGCGAATACAAAGAATTGCAGAAGGCATATCTGACCACCGGCGATGCCATGGAGCAGACCAAGGGCCGCACGAAGTGGCAGCCCAACGTCCCCGTTTCCTTCTGGGGCTTCCGCATCATGATTGCTGCTGGCCTGCTTTCCATGCTGATTGGTGCTGTCGTGCTCCTCATGATGCGCAAGGGTCGCGTTCCCAAGGGTGGAAAACTCTGGACGTCGATGATGTGGCTGGCTCCGCTCCTACCGCTACTGGGTATCAGCGTTGGCTGGATCTTCACCGAGATGGGACGTCAGCCCTGGCTCGTCTACAACGTCTTGCCCACGCTCTCGGGATACTCCCCGAGCGTATCGGCAACCGAGGTGCTCATCTCCATGATCGTGTTCACCTTGCTCTACGGTGCGGGAGCCGTTATTGAAGTTGGATTGATGCTTCACTACATCAAGGCTGGCCTCCCGGCAGCTCACCCCGTCGAACTCCATGAGGACGAGGATGCCCCCTTGTCCTTCTCCTACTAGGAAGAAGGGAACTCACCATGTTGCAAACCGTGTGGTTCATTTTGGTTGTTGTCCTCTGGGTCGGTTACTTCTTCCTTGAGGGATTCGATTACGGCGTCGCGATGCTGCTCAAGATCTTGGGCAAGAACGACAAGGAACGTCGCGTACTGCTGACAACTGTCGGCCCCTTCTGGGATGGCAATGAGGTGTGGCTGCTCACCGCTGGTGGCGCGACCTTCGCTGCTTTCCCCGGCTGGTATGCGACGTTGTTCTCCGCGCTCTACCTCCCCCTGCTGCTCGTCCTCGTTGGCTTGATCCTGCGTGGCCTGGCCTTTGAGTACCGCGGCAAGCGCGAGGGCGAATCCTGGCGTAACGGCTGGGACTGGGCCGCTACCATCGGTAGCTTCCTCCCGTCGCTGGTCTTTGGTGTTGGCCTGGCCAACTGGATCATCGGCCTCCCCGTTGATGCCAAGCAGCTCTATGCGGGCAGCTTCTGGAGCCTGTTCTCGCCTTATGGCTTGCTCGGTGGCGTCATGTTGGTTGCCGTGTTCCTGGCTCATGGCGCGCTCTTCCTCACGCTTCGCACCAAGGATGATCTCCGCGAGCGCTCCGGCAAGCTGGCACGAACGCTAGCCTTTGTCGCTGCTGGCCTCCTGGCGATCTTCGCGATCTGGGGTAATGCGGCCTACTCGATGTCGTCGGCTCCGGCGCTGAGCTGGGCGCTCATGCTGTTGGCAGCCGTCGGCATGGCCGTGGCAGGCGTCTTGGCGGGCAAGAAGGAAATGTGGTCCTTCATCGCCGGTGGCTTGTCGATCGTGTTCCTCATCGTTGGGGTCTTCTCGACGATGTACCCGAACCTCGGCTTTGATAACTCGCTAGCCCAGGGCCATCCGTTGAACGTTCATACTGCGGCTTCGACGCCCATGACGCTCAAGATCATGACGATTGCCGCCGTGGTCTTCGTGCCGATTGTGCTGGCCTACCAGACATGGACCTACATCGTGTTCCGTCGCCGGATCGGGGTTGCCAACATTCCCGATAACCACGGAACCAGCAATGACATCGAGGAGCTGACCGTCTAGGTGGCCCGCCCTATCGATCCTCGCCTACTCCGACGCACTCAGCCAACCTGGTTGGCCGCGGGCGTCGGGGTAGGCATCACAACAGCCATCCTGGTGATTAGCCAGGCATGGCTGTTGTCGCATGTAGTGGTGTCCTCTATTGAGGCTCGGCACCTTGTCGAGATACCACTTTTAGGTGTTCTTGCGGCTGTCTTCGTTGGCCGCGCGCTTTGCGCCTGGGCCACCCAATACGTCGCCTACCGCGCGGCAATCGGGGTGAAAGCCGCGCTCCGCCACGACGTCGTTGAAGCCCGGCTAGCCACCCCTGCAACCCCCCAATCATCTGCTGGGCTTATCACCGTGCTCAGCACCGGCCTGGACGCGCTTGATGGGTACTTTGCCAAGTATCTGCCCCAGTTCGTCTTGGCCTCTATCGTGCCTTTCGTCGTCATCGGCGTGGTGTTTACCCAAGACTGGGTTTCCGCACTCATCATCGTGGTGACCTTGCCGCTGATTCCGGTATTCATGGCCCTCGTCGGTTGGAAGACTCAAGAACGTGTAGAACGGCGCTGGGCCATCCATGAACGTCTAGCTCGCCACTTTGGTGATCTCGTTGCAGGCTTGCCCACCCTTCAGGTTTTTGGTCGAGCCCAAGCCCAAGAACGGGGACTTGCCGTGACCGAAGCCGCGCATCGTCGCGAAACTATGGGCACCTTGCGCTGGTCCTTCATGTCATCGCTGGTCTTGGAACTCATCGCGACGCTTTCGGTCGCCGTCGTCGCTGTTGCAATCGGCCTGCGTGTCGTCACTGGCGACATGGCATTCTTCCCCGCGTTATTTGTGCTCGTGCTGGCTCCAGAGGCGTACTTGCCACTGCGACTAGTCGGTATGCACTACCACGACTCTGCCGATGGCACGGCTGCAGCCAATGCAGCCTTCGAGATCATCGACCAAGCCCCTGCCGCCGAGCCGGGCAGCCATGCCATCACGTCCATT
>JBOFIQ010000079.1:0-3035 GCA_051650245.1 Propionibacteriaceae bacterium
CAGAGTTTGAGCCCTACTCTTTTTGGCGTAGACCCCACCATCACCTATCTTCGGCTGGCTGCCATGACCCCAGCTCATGGGCTGGCCTTCGCTCGTGATCTGGGGCTGTCAGGTATCAACGTCACAGCACCTTTCAAGACCATTGTGGAACTCACTGATGCGGTTGATCCTTCGGCTGCGGTAGTGCGCGCTGCTAATACCGTGATTTTTCGCTCTGATGGCAAGAGCGTTGCATACAACACCGATAGCGCTGGGGTCAGTTATGTCCTGAGCCGCGCCCAGGTCAGAGCTGGACAACGCGGCGTTATTCTCGGCGCTGGTGGGGCTGCACGGGCTGCTGAGGCTGCCTTGACGGCGGCAGGAGTCGAGGTCGTGGTTGCTGCCCGCCAACCTGCGAAAGCCCACTGGTTTTCAGGCCCGGTAGTGCCGCTAAATGCTGACTGTCTCACCGGAGCAACCATCGTTATTGACTGCCTCAGCACAGCGCAACGGGTGCTACCTCGTGCGGTATGGCACCCGTCAATGACAGTTCTTGTCGCTCGCTATAGCGCAACTGCCCATCGTGACGATGCGCTTGCTGCTGGTTGCCAGGTCCTCGATGGTCGCGATTGGCTCATTGGGCAGGCTGCCGCAGCAGCACAGCACTTCACCGGGCAGGCCATTGACCCAGAACTCATGGCTGCACAACTAGCATCGCCATCGATGCGTTCGCCACGTCATCTGGTGCTCATCGGCGGGATGGGGTCAGGCAAAACAACAACGTCACAGATACTTGGTGAACTCATGGGGTTGCCCGTGATCGATCTCGATGAGTTCATTGAGAAAGACGCAGGCATGACTATCCCGGAACTCTTTGCAGCAGAAGGCGAGTCGGGGTTCCGTCAGCGTGAAGCCCATGCCCTGAGCGTCGCGTTAGCCGGACCAACCTGTGTCATTGCTACTGGTGGAGGTACCCTCACCACGCCGGGGGCAGCCGACGCTATCCGCTCACATGCCACCGTGATTTGGCTCTGGTGCCCACCCGAAAGTGCCGCACAACGTATTACAGGGAGTACCCGCCCGCTACTTCACAGAACCGATCCGACAGTTCAATTGCACGAACTCTTGGCGCAACGGCGCGACGCCTATGAGCGTGCGAGCGATCTTGTCGTCGATACCGGGCGATTCTCGTCACAGCAGGTAGCCCAGCGTATTGCTGCGGAATATCCCCTGCGCACGCTTGCTGCTCCGGGGTCTAAATCAGTGACTCAACGCGCATTACTTCTCGCTGCAACTGCGACGGCTCCCACACTCATCTACGGCGCAAATCAAGGTGCCGATGTCGCAGCCTGCTGTCGCTTGGTACAAGCATTGGGCGCGCAGGTTGATCGTGAGGGGACCACGCTACACATCACGCCGCGAGCCAAGCTGCGTGCAGCTGAAGCCGATGTTGGTGAGTCTGGAACAGCGCTACGTTTAGGTGCAGCGGTTGCTGCGCTCCAGGCTGAACCGTTCACCTTGACGACGACCGGGACTTTGCGCCATCGACCGCAGCAATTCCTCCTCGATGCGCTCCACAGCGTTGGCGTCACCACGACATCGGTCCCGGGTGCCATCACCGTCTCCGGGCCGCTGCGCGCTGGGGATAGCGAACTCACCGGCGCTCAATCCTCTCAACCGATGTCGGGGCTCGCGCTCGCTCTGGCTCAAGTAGACGGCGCTTCCCAGCTCCACCTGAGCGAGCCTGTTTCTCTCGGTTATCTCCAGCTAACCGCCGCTGTCGCGCGCGATTTTGGGCTGACGATCACGGTGGCCCCCGATGGGCGTGAGTTGATCATGCCTGGCGGCGAGCGTCCAGCGCGAACTGAGCCTTACTACGTTGAAGGAGACTGGTCAGCAGGAGCTTTTCTCCTTGTCGCAGGGGCGCTCGGGGCTGGTGTGCGAGTCACCGGGCTGGAGCGATCTAGCGCACAGGCTGATGTCGCGGTCTTAGACGTGCTACGTCAGGCTGGCGTCATGGTCACTCACGAACCAGGTGCCATCGTGGTGCAGCCCTCTCGCGTGACAAATTTCACTTGTGACGCCACTCACTGCCCCGATCTTGTCCCGCCGTTAGCCGTTCTTGCTACCGCCGGTCAGGGCATGTCTGTTATCTGGGGTGCGCGACGTCTGCGCATCAAAGAATCAGATCGTGGGGCAGTTCTCTGCGAGCAACTAGGCAGGCTTGGCGCCAGGCTTGAACTAGACGACGACGCATTACGAATCTGGGGCGGTCCACTCCATGGGGGAATGATTGATCCACATCAGGATCACCGGATTGCGATGGCTGGAGCAGTTGCAGCGCTTCGTGCCGATGGGCCAGTACACCTGACCGATCACGCCTGTGTTGCCAAGTCCTACCCTGATTTCTTCGCTGATCTTGAAAGGATCACCCATGAATAGCTTTGGCCGCATATTTCGGGTCAGCATCTACGGCGAATCCCATGGTTCGTGTGTGGGAGTGATTCTTGATGGCGTCCCAGCCGGTATCGCGCTCAGTGCTGCGGATTTCACTGCCGATCTTTCCCGGCGCCAAGGTGGAAAACCCGGTACTACTCCGAGGAAAGAATCCGATCTAGCGATACTGAAGTCTGGAGTCTTTAATGGATACACCACAGGGGCTCCGCTGCTGATCGAGTTTGGCAATCACAGTGTGAACTCTGATTCGTATACCCAGGTACGTCGACTACCGCGCCCTGGGCATTCTGATCTGGTCGCAGATGAACGCTTTGGTGGCTTTAATGATCATCGAGGCGGTGGGCATTTCTCTGGGCGCCTTACTGTGGGCATCGTCGCTGCAGGAGTAGTAGCGAAGAAGCTCAGCGGGTTTGCTCCTCACGCTCAGTGCATCGAAGTGGGTGGAAGCCGACACATTGATGCCACTGTTGCCGACGCGATTGCTGAACTGGATTCGGTAGGCGGCATCATCGAATGCCGTTGTGCTGGCCTCCCCCTTGGGCTAGGCGAGCCGTTCTGGGATTCTGCTGAATCGCTCCTGGCCCATGCTGCCTTTGCCA